>DASPJG010000375.1:0-6250 GCA_035628755.1 Pyrinomonadaceae bacterium | reverse complement strand
GTCTACGGCGCGTACCGCATCAAGCAGGTCGTGGACTTCTGGCGTTACCGCCACATCCAGCCCACGCCGAAGGCGCGCTTCGCCGAAGCCGACTTGCCCGTCATCACCGTGCAACTCCCGCTCTTCAACGAGATGTACGTTGTCGAGAGACTACTGCGCGCCGTCACGCAGTTCGACTACCCGCGCGACCGGATGGAGATTCAGGTCTTGGACGATTCGACCGACGAAACGGTCGCGCTCGCGCGCCGCACCGTCGAGCAATATCGCGCCGAAGGTTTCGACATCCATTACATCCACCGCTCCGACCGCACCGGCTTCAAAGCGGGCGCGCTCGCCAACGGCACGCAGACCGCGAAGGGCGAACTGCTCGCCATCTTCGACGCAGATTTCGTGCCCAAGCCCGACTGCCTGCGTAAGCTCGTTGACTACTTCACCGACCCGCTCGTCGGCTGCGCGCAGATGCGCTGGTCGCACATCAACGGCGCGTACAACCTGCTGACGCGCCTGCAAACCATCATGCTCGACGGCCACTTCGTCATCGAGCAGACGGTCAGGAATCGCACGGGCGGCTTCTTCAACTTCAACGGCACGGCGGGCATCTGGCGTCGCCGCGCGATTGAACTGTCGGGCGGCTGGCAGCACGACACGCTGACGGAAGACACGGATTTGAGTTTCCGCGCGCAGTTGATGGGCTGGCGGTTCATCTACCTGCTGGACGAAGACGCGCCTTCGGAAATCCCGGTCGAGATCAACGCCTTCAAGGCGCAGCAGCGTCGCTGGGCGAAGGGCGTGATGCAGGTCGGCATCAAACTCTACCCGCGCATCTGGCGCGCGAACCTGCCCTTGCGCGTGCGGCTTGAGATGTTCTTTCGCCTGACGGGCAACATCAGTTACCCGCTGATGATCGTGGCGAGCTTCCTGCAATTTCCGCTCCTGCTCGTCCGCTACAATCAGGGCTTCTATCACCTGATGGCCTTCGACGTGCCGCTGCTGTTCTTCTCGACCGTCTCGGTCATCCTCTTCTACGGCTCGGCGATCTGGTATCTGGACAAAGAAGCGGGGCGGGGTCGTCGCCTGTTGCACCTGCCGCTCGTGATGGCGGTCGGCATCGGGCTGGCCTTCTCGAACGCGCGCGCCGTCATCGAGGCATTGATGGGCGTGCAATCCGAGTTCGTGCGCACGCCGAAGTATCAGGTGGAGAAGACCTCGGACGCGACGTGGAAGGCGAAGAAGTATAAACGCAAGCGCGGACTGTTGCCGCTGCTGGAACTCGGCTTCGCAGCCTATTTCTTCTGCGCCCTCTGGTACGCCGTACACATGCGCATGTGGGGCACGATCCCCTTCATCTTCCTCTTCTTCTTCGGCTATGGCTACATCGGCCTCATGAGCATCCTCCAAACCGCGAGCGGCAAACGCATCCAATCGTGGTGGCGTCCGCTCGCGCTCGGGCGTCGGGCGTAGAGTCAGCGCGATAAAAATTTTCGTGGGACGGGACTATCCCGTACGCACCTTGACGATCATAAAAGATGTCTGTATAAACAGCATATCACTTCACTCAGGCAGGGCATGCCCCCCGCAAAGTTAACTTTTTCTGCCTAATACGGAGACCTACCTATCATGGCTAAGCTTCTGGTCGTTTCCCTGATTACTTTAGCCGTGGTTGTTGGCACCTACACGACATCAGTCACTAAACAAGAAAAGAATCAAAAAATAGTTGCGCTGGAAAAATCAAAAGAGCGCGGCAAACTTGCGTGGTATGCGGAGTATGCTAAAGCGAAGGGAGAGACGCGCATTAGCAAACCCGCGCCTCTCGTCGAGTATGTTACTGAAGTGACGGATATTAATGAAGTCATGTCACACTATAATCTGCTTGTCGTCCAGCCCGTCGAGCGTAGAAGTTATGCGCAAGGCGACGCAAGAATCATAACCTGGAATAAGTTCAAAATTATCGAAGACCTTTCTCGCTCCAGAATCAAACAATGTTCCGATTGTACTATTCAAGGCATTGCGCCCGCGGAAATGCTCCCCCTCCAATCCGACGAAATTCTAGTGCCTAAATACGGGGGGACGATTACGATTGACGGCGTTGAGATAACAATGGTCGAGACTGATTTCCCGCAGTTCGACCCGTCTAAAAAGTACGTGCTATTTCTAGAGGCCGATGCGTCCGGTTTGTGGGGCAGGATTATGGTCGGGCCGGGCGGGGTTTTTACATTGCATGATAATGAGAAGTTGATTCCCATAAATAGCCGCGAGCATAGTCTTAAGACCATTATTCAACAGGACTACGACAACTCATTTTCAGAGCTTAAAGTAAAAGTTAAGAGTTAGAATTTGTATTTGATACGATCAACCGATAATGCCTTAACCTTATTAGCCGGTCTTGCGATCCTGCCTTAAAGCTGAGCAAAAATCGTAGAGAGAAGTCTTGCGGCGAATTAGTAGGATGTGCTGAGCGTGAGGGAGAAGTGCATTTATCGGGTTGGCCGAGGAGATACTGCGGGGAGGCGAGATGAAAGTCGCAAAGGGATTGCTTCTGCTCACGATCTTGAATCTCAGTGTCTTCGGACAAGACATATACTGTCCGCCATGCTACAGAAATCAACGTATGATACAAGGTCATGGCCCTGCATCTGCTGTGCCGGGTTGTAATTGTCCGAATGATAATAGGAGAGTAGTCCGGATCAGAATAGATGGGAGTTGGAATGTTCCTAATTCAAGTCCTCCCACGACCAATGCCAATATTTGGAACGCTACTCAGGATGCCGTCGCTGACTGGAATCAGGCTCGGGATGGTTCATCAGACAATCCGAATGATCCTCGCGGATGGCCGACAATCTATTACTTTGTCGTAGACCAAGACCTCACCCACACGCCCGACTTTGTCATCAAACAAGAAACAATACTGTCGGGGTATGGTGCTGTTGATTTAGACAGTCAGCCCTATGAAATTTTACTTGATCCACGCAATGCTAATGTCGGCCAGATACATGTGGGCGGGCGAATAAAGCATGAAATAGGTCACGGCATCGGTGTCGATAATACTCCCTCTCGGGATTGCGTCAGCATCGGAGACCCATCCGTTAGCCACGACGGCACGCGGTCTAATAATTCAGTTATGGCGAGAGATGTCCGCGCGTCTAATCAAAGCGCAGACCCTAATAGAACCAGTCAATGTGCGCATGCCGCCCCTAATGAAACTTTAGGAGAGTGTCCTGACATGGACGGCGACGGCATAACTACTTGTGGCGGGGACTGCGACGATACTGACCCGGCGCGCAGCGCGTCTTGCATCGGTGACGGCTCGTGCTTCCTGACGACGACTGATTGCATCGAGCGCGGTTACAGCGGAGACATCAACTATGACAACTGCACTTGCGTCGGTGAACCCGTGGATTGCGGCAGCCACTTCGGCCACTGCTCGCCCGTCCTCGTAGACATCGCGGGCGACGGCTTCCGCCTGACCGATGCTCCCGGCGGAGTCTCTTTCGATATGAACGGCGACGGCACGCCGGAACGCCTCTCGTGGACAGTTCAGCACTCTGATGACGCATGGCTCATCCTCGACCGCAACGCGAACGGCGTGGTTGATGACGGCACGGAGTTGTTCGGCAATCACTCGCCGCAGCCGCCCTCCGCCGCGCCCAATGGTTTTCTCGCGCTGGCCGAGTATGACCGGGCGGCGCAAGGAGGTAACGGCGACGGCATGATTAATAGCGATGATGAAATTTTCACGAGCCTGCGTCTCTGGCAGGATTCGGATCATAATGGCGTCTCGGAGGAGAATGAGTTGCACGGCCTGTCGGAACTCGGCCTCGCGGCTTTCGACCTCAAATTCAAAGAATCGAAACAAGTTGACGAGTACGGCAACCGGTTTAAATATCGCGCGAAGGTCTGGGACGTTCACGGCGCGCAGGCGGGACGCTGGGCGTGGGACGTGTTTCTAGTCAAGGGTCAATAACGAGTAGGATAAGAGGGCAAGGAGTGCCGCCGGTTAGACAGACCAGCACTCCTTCTTCTGAACATTCGGAAGAAATGTTGGCGCATCCTTGACCCACCACATGACGAGCCGTGGCAAGCCCGTCTCTAGATTCTTTCAACAACATCTCGTTTCCTGCCAGTCAAAACTTAAAAGCGGCGCGGCACTCTTGAGAAGTGCCGCGCCGCTTTCGCGTGTAGTTTGAGAGTCTCGCTTCAGCGTCGCCCCGCGTTCAGGATGCGGATGAGCGCGAGGAAGATGTTAAAGGCATCGAGGTAGAGGTCGAGCGCACCCGCGATGTACTCATTGGTCGGGTAGCGGCGTATAATGTTCGACGTGTCATAGAGGACGAAGCCGGAGAAGAGCAGGAGCGTCGCCGCCGCCAGCCCGAAGCCGAGCGCGCTTGAGCCGACGATAAACACGTTGAGCAGCCCGCCGAGGATCATGATGATCAAGCCCGTCCAGAGCATCCCGCGCATGAAACTAAAATCACGCTTCGAGATGAAGACGTAGGCCGTCAGACCGCCGAAGATGCCGACCGTGAGCACGCCCGCCTGCCAGATCGAGGCCGGGTTAACCTGACTCACGTAGTACATCAGCGGCGAGATGACGACGCCCGTAAACGTCGTGAAGCCGAAGAGCGCGAGCACGTTGACGACGGGAACGTGGCGCACGGCGGTCGCGCCCATCACCGCGCCGAGCATCATCAAGAGCATGATGAACGGGTGTTCCTGAGCGAACTGGAACAGCGGCGGAAACGACATGCCGAGCGCGACGCCGCCGATGGCAAACAGCGTTCCGACGAAAAAGAGCGCGTAAACTTTGCGGATGAATCCCATCCGTTCGGCCACGGACGCCTCCGCCGCCGTCTGTGCCTGTAGACTGCCCCACCCGCCCGCGTTCTGCGGCGGCCATGCCTGCTGCTGTTGAGGGGTATAACGCTGGTTCGGGGACTGAAAGTCGTTCATTGAAGTCCTTCCTTCGTGAAAGTTCCGTTTGAAAATTCCGTCGCGCGCAACTGCGCGCAACTCGCATATTAAGATGCCGACGCCCACGCGAAAGCTGCATCCCGCGCGATCATACATCAAAGGGCGGCTCGATGGTTGAATCGCGTATATCACGCTGCGGTGCGCCCTCTTCCCGCGCCGGGCGGCGCGAGTTGGCCTGCTGCTGGAAAACCCCCTGTCCGGCGTGGCCGGACGCGGGAGCGTGCGCCGCCACGATGCGCGCCAGCCGCGCGCCGCCCCAGACGGCGGCGAACCCGACGACGACGCTCAGGACGACGTTCAGGAGCGCGAAATGGAGACCGTGTTCTTCGGCCAGCCGGAGCGTCTCATATTCAAAGGTCGAGAAGGTCGTGTACGCGCCGACGAAACCGACGGCGACGGCCAGCCGTAGGTGCGCGCTCATCGGCAGGCGTTCGGTCGCCAGCGTCAGGAAGAAGCCGACGACGAAAGAGCCTGTGACGTTGATGACGAAGGTGGCCGCCGGGAACGGCGCGGCGGTGCGCGACAAGATCGTGCCGCCCAGAAAATAACGGAGCATGCCACCGGCTGCGCTCCCCGCCGCCACCGCCAGATATTTCGTCAACGTGTCCAAAATCTCTGTCTCCGCCAGAGTTCAGGGCTTCGGCGCGAGCGCGTTGTACTTGCGCAAGATTTCGAGCGTGCGTTCGAGCGGGAGGGCTTCAACCGTGAGTTGGCCGCGCCCCGTCATCGTCTGCGCGCGAAAGAGCGAGTTGTAGATCGCCTCTTCGGTCGCTTCGACGACGGCGAGGAAAAGCGGCGACATCGCTTCATTAGCTAACAATTTCACTTCGCGCGGCGCGAAGATGTCGCCCGGCCTCGCGTCGCCGCCCGCGCGAACGCGCACTTCCGGCGCACTGGAAAACGCGATCACGTAATCGCCGCTGCCGTTCGAGCCGGACGCGCCTGTCCGCCCCAACCCCATCATCGCCCGCGCCGCCATGCGCCGCAGGTTGCGCGCGTCAACGGGCGCGTCCGTCGCGATGACGATGATGATCGAACCGTCCGCCGTGTCGTCGGCTGCCGCCTGCGTGCGCTCGCCCCTCGCGCGCGGAGACGCGCTGCCCGCCGCCGCGCGTTCGAGTTCCGACTTGAGGTAAAACTTGCCGAGTTCACGGCCAACGGGCGCGCCGTTGATCGTGAGCACGCCGCCGTAGTTCGTCTGGACGAGCGCGCCGACGGTGTAGCCGCCGAGCGCGGGCGGCAGCTTGCGCGAAGACGTGCCGATGCCGCCCTTGAAGCCGAA
>DASPJG010000374.1:0-2633 GCA_035628755.1 Pyrinomonadaceae bacterium | reverse complement strand
TGGGCGTGCCGACGACCACGTCCTCCTCGCCCGTGTAGCGATAGAGCAGCGTCTTGAAGGCGGCCAGCAGCACCATGAAGAGGGTTGCCCCTTCGCTGCGGCACAGCGCGCGCAATCGCTCGACGGTGTCGGCTGCGAGGACAAAGCTCTGGCGTGCGCCGCGATGAGTTGGGGTGGTTGGCAAAGGATGGTCGGCAGGCAGTTCCAGCGTGGGGAGGTGGCCACCGAGTTGAGTGCGCCAGTACTCCATCTGCTGTTCTAACACTTCGCCCTGAAGATACTGTCTCTGCCAGACGGCATAATCGGCATACTGAATCGGCAACTCCGCCAGCGGCGACGCTTCGCCGCGCACGTAGGCTTCGTAGAGTGCGGCGACCTCTTGACTAAGAATGTCGAGCGACCACCCATCCGAGACGATGTGATGCATGGTGATTAAACAGATGTGCTCATCTGCTGTCATGCGCAAGAGTCGCACTCTGAGCAGCGGCCCCTGTGATAGGTCGAAGGGGAGACTGGCTTCTTCGCGGGCAAGTCGCTGCGCTTCATGCTCACGCTCATCGTGAGAGAGCCCGCTGAGGTCTTCGAGGGGAAGCGAGACCGGGGCAGGCGGCGAGATGACCTGCACGGGTTGGCCTTCGTGCATGGCGAAGGTGGTGCGTAAGACTTCGTGTCGCGCAAAGAGCGTTGTGAATGTCGCTGCCAGTGCCTCGATGTTGAGATGGCCGGAGAGACGGATGGCGAGCGGGACGTTGTAGAACACACTGCCCGGTTCCATCTGGTCGATGAACCATAACCGTTGCTGCGCATACGACAGCGGCAGCATCCCCTCTCTCCCCACTCGCTCGATCTTCCCTCCGCCTCCAACGCCTCTCCCCTCCCTCATCGCCTCCTCGATCACACGGCTCATCGCTCGCGCCGTCCCTTCCCCGAACACCGCCCGCAGCCCCATCTCTACCCCGAACACCTCCCGCACCCGCGACACCAACTGCGTCGCCAGCAGACTGTGCCCTCCCAACTCGAAGAAACTCTCCTCGACTCCTACCTCCTCCACCTTCAAGACTGCGCCCATCAACTGCGCCACCAGCAATTCCGTCTCCGTCTTCGCCATCTGCTGCTTGCCGCTTCCGCGCGTCGCCTCCCACGGCGGCAAGGCTCGCCGGTCAACTTTCCCGTTCGGCGTCAAAGGCATCTGTTCCAGTCTGACGAACCCTGCCGGGATCATGTACTCGGGCAGTGTCCCTTGCAGAAAGAGACGCAACTCGGCGGCATCAACCGCCACGTCGGAGACGAGATAGGCGATGAGGTGGTGGTCGCCGCGAGGGTCTAGGGCGGCGATGACGAGGGCTTCGCGCACGGCATGATGCTGGTTGAGGACGGCTTCGATTTCGCCGAGTTCGATGCGATAGCCGCGGATTTTGACTTGCTGGTCGAGGCGACCGAGGAATTCGATCTGGCCGTCTGGCAGGAAGCGTCCCGCATCCCCCGTCCGGTAGAGCCTCATCCCCGGTTCACGGCTGAGATGACTAGGGATGAACCTCTCCGCCGTCAAATCGGGTCGTCGAAGATAGCCGCGCCCCAATCCGTGTCCGCCAATGTAAATCTCGCCTTTAACTCTTAACGGTACGGGCTGTAGATGTGCGTCAAGAATATAAATCTGCGTATTAGCGATGGGACGACCGATAGGAACGACGTGCTCAACACCCCCTCGCCGGCATGTCCAGTGGGTGACATCTACAGCGGCTTCAGTCGGGCCGTATAGATTGTTCAGCATCGCTGGAAGGCGCGAGAAGAAACGTTCCTGCAATTCATACGACAGTGCTTCGCCGCTACAAATCACCCGGCGTAGGCTCCGGCATTCTTCGACTCGCGGCTGTTGGAGAAAGACCTGCAACATGGGCGGCACGAAATGTGTGACGCTGATCTTCTGTTCGGCGATTAATCGAACCAGATATGCTGCATCCTGATGACCGCCGGGACGCGCCATGATTAGTTGCGCGCCGGTTGCGAGAGGCCAGAAGAACTCCCACACGGAGACATCGAAGCTGAAGGGAGTCTTCTGCAAGACCCTATCGGCTGCCGTCAATCGGTAGGCATCCTGCATCCAGAGAATACGATTGGAAATCGCATGATGCGTATTCATCGCGCCCTTAGGCCGCCCGGTAGAGCCGGAAGTATAAATAACGTAGGCGATATTTTGCGTTGTCGCCGGGTTGCGAGGGTTCTCCCTGCTGTAGCCGGAGACGGCTTCCCAATCTCTATCAAGGCAGAGCACGGGCATCTCATGCGAAGGTAAGTTTTCGAGTAGATGCTGCTGCGTAAGGAGCACGTCAACACCGGCATCTTCAAGCATGTATGCCAGCCTCTCCTTCGGATACTGTGAATCCAGAGGAACGTATGCCCCTCCGGCCTTCAGCGTACCGAGCAATCCGACAACCATCTCCACGCTTCTCTCTATACACACCCCGACGAGGCTTTCCACCCCGACACCTAATTCCTGTAGATAATGTGCCAGTTGATTGGCTCTGGCATTCAACTCCTGATAACTGATCTCTTCCGCTTCGGAGACTACCGCCACCGCCTCTGGAGTGCGCGCCACCTGCGCCTCGAACATCTCATGCAGACAACTCTCCGAC
>DASPJG010000373.1:0-2561 GCA_035628755.1 Pyrinomonadaceae bacterium | reverse complement strand
ACGCGAGGCGTTTCTCTCGCTCTGCGGCCAGCGCAAGACGCAGGAGCGCATGGCGGCGATGCTCAAGACGGGCAAGCCGCTCAGGAATTAGTCTCGAGTCCCAAGTCTCAAGTCCCGGCTCGCGCGCAACAATGAGACTTGAGACTTGAGGCTTGAGACTTGGAACTTGGGATTATGGACTACCCTGTGACGCCAGCCGTCAGGCTGCTGCGCGAGCGGAAGATCGAGTTTGAGCCGCACCTCTACACTTACGAGGAGCGCGGCGGCACGCGCCATTTCGCCGAATCGCTCGGCATAGATGAGCACACGGTCGTCAAGACGCTTGTGATGGAGACGGAGGCGCGCAAGCCGCTCGTCGTGTTGATGCACGGCGACCGCGAAGTCTCGACGAAGAATCTGGCGCGCGCCATCGGGGCGAAGAGCGTGCAGCCGTGCAGCCCGCAGACGGCGCAGAAACACACGGGCTACCTTGTCGGCGGCACAAGCCCGCTCGGGACGCGCACGCGCCTGCCCGTCTATGCCGAGCGCACGATCTTCGAGTTGCCGAAGATTTACATCAACGGCGGCAAGCGCGGCTTTCTGGTTTCGCTCAACCCGGAGGACTTGCGCGCGCTGCTTTCCGTCGAGGAAGTTGAAGCGGCGATTGAAAAGTCCTGACCGCGCGGTTGGCGACGAGGGGGAGAGTTTTAGTTTGGGGAAGTTTTACCGGAAGGATGAATTATGAGAGACGCAGTTATCGTATCGGCAGTGAGGACGGCGGTGGGGAAAGCGCCGAAGGGAACTTTGCGCGACACGCGACCGGATGAGATGGGCGCGGCGGTGATCGGAGAGGCGCTCCGGCGCGCAGAGGGCGTCGAGTTGAACGAGGTCGAAGACGTGATCATGGGCTGCGCGATGCCGGAGGCGGAGCAGGGCATGAACGTGGCGCGCGCGGCGGCGATTCGCGCGGGGCTGCCCGTGGAAACGTCCGCGATGACGATCAATCGCTTCTGCTCGTCGGGGCTGCAATCAATCGCTATTGCCGCCGACCGCATCAGGACGGGCGCGGCGGACGTGATCGTCGCCGGTGGTCTGGAGACGATGTCGCTCATCCCGATGGGCGGCCACACGATCAGGCCGAACCCGTATCTCGTCGAGCACTACCCGGACTTTTATCTGAACATGGGACTCGCCACCGAGAACGTCGCGCGCAAGTATGAGGTGTCGCGCGAGGAGCAGGACGAGTTTTCCTACCGTTCGCACAGCCGCGCGGCGGCGGCGCAGGACGCGGGCAAATTCGATGACGAGATCGTGCCGCTCAAAGTCGTGTTTGAAGAGTTGGACGAGCGCGGGCGCAAGCAGCGGCGCGAGGCGACGTTCGAGCGGGACGAGGGCATCAGGCGCGATACGTCCGCCGAGAGTTTGGCGAAGTTGCGACCGGCGTTTCACGCGCAGGGGACGATCACGGCGGGCAATGCGTCGCAGATGTCGGACGGCGCGGCGGCGGCGGTCGTGATGTCCGATGAACGCGCGCGTGCTCTGGGGTTGCGCCCGCTCGCGCGCTTCGTGGCTTACGCCACCGCCGGATGCCCGCCCGAAGAGATGGGCATCGGGCCGGTTTACGCGATCCCGAAGGTGTTGCGGATCGCCGGGCTGACGCAGGATCAGATTGACGTGATCGAACTGAACGAAGCCTTCGCCGCGCAATCGCTCGCCGTCATCCGCACGCTCTCGCTCGACCCGGAACGGGTGAACATTAATGGCGGCGCAATCGCGCTCGGCCACCCGCTCGGCTGCACGGGCGCGAAGTTGACCGCCACCGCCCTGCGCGAACTCGAACGCCGGGGCGGTCGCTATGCGATGGTGACGATGTGCGTCGGCGGCGGCATGGGCGCAGCGGGAATTTTTGAAAGATTGTAAGCCGTGAGCCGTGTGCGGTAAGCAGTGAAAACTGTTTTACGACTGCTCACGGCTTACTGCCCACTGTTTACTTGCGACTGAAAGGAGCAAATTATGTCAGCCGTGGCCGAAGAGAAAAAGATAATCGCGGGCGGTAGTTTCCTGATCGAGGAGCGCACGCCCGAAGAGGTGTTCACGCCGGAAGATTTTACGGACGAGCACCGGATGATCGCGGAGACGACGCGCGAGTTCATGGACAACGAAGTGCGCCCCGCGACGGACGAATTGGAGCGGCACAACTGGCAACTCGCGCGCGAGTTGATTCGCAAGTCGGCGGATTTGGGGATGGTCGGCGTCAATATCCCCGAAGAGTATGGCGGCCTCGGGCTCGATCAGACAAGCGGCGCGATTGTCGGCGAACTGCTCGGGCGTTCAGCCTCGTTCGCCACGACGCTCGGCGCGCAGAGCGGCATCGGCCTCACGCCGATTCTTTACTTCGGCACGGAGGCGGCGAAGAAAAAATACCTGCCGAAGATCGCTTCGGGCGAGATGGTGTCGGCCTACGCGCTGACGGAAGCCGGTTCGGGGTCGGACGCGATGGCGGCCAAAGCCACCGCGCGCTTGAGCGCGGACGGCACGCACTACATCCTCAACGGCGAGAAGATGTGGATCACGAACGGCGG
>DASPJG010000372.1:0-2847 GCA_035628755.1 Pyrinomonadaceae bacterium | reverse complement strand
GCGCGAGGCTCTGCGCACGCACGACCGCCCGTGGCTGCGGCGCATGGGCAGCGCATACGAATCCGTCGCGCCGGACGTGCGCGCCTACACGCTCGAACGCGGCAGCCCCCTCGGCGAACGTCTCTTCCGCACGCGCTCCGGCGCGTTTCAGGAAAACGATCTGACGGACGACACCTTCTCCGATTTCGCCGACGCGCGCACGCTCAAAGAGTTTAACACGGAGTTTGTCTCGCGCGACCGCAGGCGCGCCGAGGCGGGCGACCTCCTGTTCTTTCATCAACCGTGGGCGCAGAGGTATCCCTATCACGTCATGATCTTTCTCGGCGAGGCGCGCGAGGCCGGAGAAGGCGCGGGCGATTGGGTCGTCTATCACACGGGCGTGTCGGCGGACGACCGCGGCACGATCAAAAAGGTGCGGCTCGCAGTGCTCGACGAGCACCCCGACCGGCGTTGGCGTCCGGTGGAAAACAACCGCAACTTTTTAGGCTTCTACCGCCTCAAGATTCTTCGTTGAGACATGGGAAACGCTCTGCGACTTTCGCACGAAATCATATTTGAGTTGCACGCTGGCGAAGGGCTGACTTTATGAACAGTCGAAAACTCCTGACTTCGATCTTGATCTACTTGGCAATCGGCTTTGTCATTTTCTCTTTCTCGTTCTGGCGGCTGCGCATGCTGGCTGAAGGCGTGCCCGTCGGCGAGGTGGCCGAAATCGAGTACAAAGAGCGCGACCCGAACCTCCCGGCCAAGCCCTTCTTCTCGCTCGCCTCGAACCGCACCTACGGCACGAACGAACGACCGCGCCTCTGGCTCAGCTACCGCGACATCGACTCGATTGACTTTCGCGTCTACCGCGTCAACGACCCCGTGAAGTTTTTCCGCGCCCTCGACGACCCGCACCGCTTCGGCGAAGACGAAGAGGGCGAGTTTCAGAGTTACTACCGCAAGCGCAAGCCGACGTTCCTCGAACGCGTCCGCGCCTTCAAGAGCTATTTCTACACAGGCTTTCGCGACTACTTCCGCGCGCAACTCAAAAACTCCACGCGCAAGGGTTTCAACCAGACCTTCCGCGCGCCCGACGAACTCAAGGAGGCCGAGGTGCAGCGCACGCCCCTGAACGTGGCCGACTACGCGCGCGTGCCGCTCCTGAACGACGATCAACTCGTGCGCGGCTGGCGCGAAAAACTCCCGCCGCTCGACAACGAATACGACCGCCGCTCGATCCCGCTCGGCCAGCGCGAGCCGGGCGTCTATCTCGTCGAAGCCGTCAACGGCGATTTGCGCGCCTTCTCCGTCGCCATCGTCACAGACCTCACGATGATCGAGAAGACTTCGCGCGACGGCCAGTTGCTGGTCTACGCCGTCAACCGGCAGACGGGCGCGCCGCGCGCGGGCGTCGAGGTGCAGGTCGTCGAAGGCCGGAACACGCTCACCACCGGGACGACCGACAATCAGGGCATCCTCCGCACCAAAGTCGTGCGCCCGCAGCCGAGAAGCGGAGAGGAAGACGACAGCGAGGGCGGCGAAGAGGACGAAGAAGGCATGGGCGCAGACGGTTCGCCCTCTTACCTCGTCATGGCGACCGAGCGCGAGAACTTTGCCATCTCCGATCTCGACTCTTACATCTTCGGCGGCTACGGCGGCGGCGACTCGGACAGCCTGACGAGCTACATTTACACGGATCGCCCCGTCTATCGTCCCGCGCAGAAAGTCTATTTCAAAGGCATCCTGCGCCGTCTCGGCGAACGCGGCTACCAGACGCCGGGCGGCGCGGTCACGGTCAGCGTCGAAGACACGAACGGCGGCAAGCTGTTCGAGCGCGAGGTGACGCTTTCGTCGCGCGGCACGTTCAGCGGCGAACTCGACATCCCCGAAGACGCGCCGCTCGGCACTTACAACGTCAAAGCTCTGACGCCGGAGGGCGGCACGGCCTCCGGCTACTTCGACGTGCAGGAGTACAAGAAGCCCGAGTTCAAGGTGGCCGTCTCGACGCCGCAACGCTTCGCGCCTGTCGGCTCGCAGGTCAAGTTCAACGTCTCCGCGCGCTACTTCTTCGGCTCGCCCGTCACGCGCGCCGACGTGAAGTATTACATCTACCGCTCGCGTTACTACCACTACTTCTCAGACCCCGAAGGCGACCCGATTGACGACTTCGGCGTGGAGGAGGGAGACAACACCGCGGGCTACGACGGGGGCGGCAACTACGACGATTCGATGGTCAAGGAAGGCGAGGGCAAACTCGACGCGCAGGGCAATTTTCAGGTTGACTTCGCCGTTCCGCAGCCGTCCGGCAAAGAGCGTTGGGACTATACCTATCGCCTCGAAGCTCAGGTCACGGACGCCTCGCGCCGCATGATGCAGTCGAGCGCGCAGTTTGTCGGCATGCGCGGCTCTGTGGTCGCCGATGCAACCACGGATCGCTACGTCTATTATCAGGGCGACACGGCCAAGATTCGCGTCCGCACGCGCGACTACGAAGGCCGCGAAGTTCCGGCGGGCGTCACGCTCACCTTCGTCGAGAACTCCTGGGAGAAGATCGAGAAGAACGACTACGGCTACAAGTATTTCGATTACAAACTGAACGAGCGCGACCTGTCCACGGCGAACGTGCAGACGAACGCGCAGGGCGAAGCCTATTTTGACTACCGCATCGAGCGTCCGGGCAACATCCAGATCAAGACGACCATCTGGGAGAACGGCAAGCCCGTCACGTCAATCGGCGGCTCGCTCTGGGTGGCCGACCCCAACCAGCAATTCTCGGACTATTCGTATCAGGAGAGCGAGGCGGTCAAACTCGTCCCCGACAAAAAATCTTACAAGGCGGGCGAGACGGCGCACGTCCTCGCC
>DASPJG010000371.1:0-10061 GCA_035628755.1 Pyrinomonadaceae bacterium | reverse complement strand
CCGCGAGGCTCTGGCGCGCTGGACGGAGACCGATGACCGCCGTGGGGTCGCGCTGGCGCAAACAGCGCTCGGCGGAGTGAACACGTTCCTGGGGGAGAGCCAGTCGGCGCTGGACTTGCACAGGCGGGCAGTCGAGATGTTCCGCGCGATGGGCAACCATCAGGGCGAGGCTGCCGCGCTCAACGGAATTGCGCACGTTTACGAAGACCTGAGCGAGACGCGCGCCGCGCTTGACCACTACGGCCAGGCGCTCTCGATCTACGAGCGAATCGGCAACCGCGACTTCGCTTCGCTCAATCAACTTTACGTCGGCCGCATGAACCAACTCTTAGGCGACGCCCCGCTCGCGCTCAGCTACTACCGGGAGAGCCTGCGCCTGAGCCGAGAGGTCGGCAACCGCGAGATGGAGGCGCATGCGCTGAAAGGCATTGGCGCGGTCTACGGCTCGCGCAGCGAGAGTATATCAGCCGCCGAATACCTCGAGGCGGCCTTGCGGCTCTATCGCAAGCTAGAAGACCGACGCGGACAAGCCTACACGCTCAACCATCTGGCGCAACTCCACTCTGCGGCTGGCCACCACACGGAGGCGCTCAGTCATTACAGGCTGGCGCTAAAACTGATGCGCGAGGTGACCGACCGGCGGGGTCAGGCCATGCTCCTCTTCAATAATGCGCGGGCCGAGCGCGACCGGGGAAATCTTGATGCGGCATTGTCACTCTCCCGCGAGTCGGTAGATACCATCGAGTCGCTGCGCTCTAAGGTGTCTAACACGGAGTTGCGCACCTCCTACTTCGCATCGGTTCACGAGCATTACGAGCTTTACGTAGATTTGCTAATGAGCCTACACCGGTTGCGGCCTAGCCGTGGCTACGCCGACCGTGCGTTCCTCGTCAGCGAGCGCGGGCGCGCCCGCACGCTGCTTGAGTCGCTAGCCGAAGAGAAGATTGACTGGCGCAACGGCGACGCTGAACTCCTCCGCCGCGAGCGCGAGATTCAACAGCAACTTGACGGCAAGGCTGAGGTGCAAACGAACTGGCTCAACGACAAGCGCACGGAGGAGGCGGCGCAGATCGCACGCGCGATACGTGCACTGACCATCGAACTCGAAGACGTGCGCGCCCTGATACGCGAGCGCGCGCCGCGCTACGCGAGGCTGACGCAACCCGATCTGTTGAGCTTGGAAGATGTCCAAGGTGAATTGGGTGATGGCAAGACTCTACTGCTTGAGTTCACCTTGGGAGAGAAGCGCAGCTACCTGTGGAGCGTCAGCGCCAGCGCGGTCGAGGCCTATGAGTTGCCCGCCGCCGCCGTTATTGAAGACGAAGCCCGCAAAGTCTATGCGCTATTGTCGAAGCGCCCTCCGTTGTCAGACGATTCCGCGTCGGCTTGGTCTGCCGAGTATCTGCAACACGCCGCGGTTCTGAGTCAGACACTGTTCGGTCAGGTGAACGGGCTGAGGGAGGCAGAGCGGCTGCTAATCGTCGGCGATGGCTTCCTTCATAACATCCCCTTCGAAGCGCTGCTGGACCCTAGAGGGAATGAGGCCGCTGGAGGCGGCACAGCAGGCGTCGAACCGCTCTTCCTGCGCCACGAAATCGTAGGGCTTCCCTCAGCGCAGGTACTCTCGGCCATCAGGCGCGACCGTCCTCGGACAGCCAGCCGACCGAAGACAGTCGTCGTCTTAGCCGATCCCGTATTTGACAAAGATGATCCGCGTGTACAAGTCACGGTCAACGGTGGCGCTCATGGGGATGCCCGTAAGGGCATACTTGCCGGAGGGAGCGAAGGCTATCTAGACCGCGCCCTCAAGGATGTTGATCCGCAAACATCGGAGGGCACGGTCTGGCGTCTGCCTGCAACTTTGCAGGAGGCGCGCGCGGTCGTGTCGCTAGCCCCCCCGGGAGGCGGGCTCCTGCTGGCGGGTTTCGACGCGAACCGAGATCAAGTCTCTTCGGAGGTGTTAGCCGAGTTCCGCATCCTGCACTTTGCGACCCACGGCATCATGAACAATGAACATCCGGAACTGTCGGGTATCATCCTGTCGCTCGTCGATGAGCGGGGAGACCCCCGTAATGGCTTTCTACGGCTGCACGACATCTACCAGTTAACTTTGCCGGCGGAACTAGTGGTGCTCTCGGCTTGCCGCACCGGGCTGGGGAAGAACGTCCGCGGCGAGGGGATCGTGGGACTGACGCGCGGCTTCATGTACGCCGGGTCGAAGAGCGTTGTGGCGACATTGTGGCAGGTGGACGACGACGCGACCGCCTTCTTCATGGAGCACTTCTACACGGCGTTGTTGCGCGACAACGCGACGCCCGCAGCCGCGCTCCAAACCGCCAAGCGTGAGATGTGGCGGCATCATACTTGGCGTCACCCTTACTTCTGGGCTGCCTTCGTGCTACAAGGGGAGTACAGAGGAAGGTTCGGCGGTGGCGTCCCATGGGTTGGGGCTGTACAGGACTGGTCGGCGGGGAAGACCGCCCCAGCCGCAGTCATAGCCGCGGTAATCACACTGGGGGCTGGTCTGTATGCGTTCAGCCGTCATCGCCGCCACCGTCCCTCTGCTTAAGGCTTCAGCGTCGCAACCGGCAGTGGGCGTGTGGAGGCGCGACCGTTCAGCTGACGACTGGGACTTGTGCAGAACATGAAGAGGCGACACACCCTCAACCAGCAAGAGTTTGATCGGCTTATGAAGTGGCTTGGCTCGACGCCGGATCGCGCCGCGGAGAAATATGAAGAGATTCGGCGCCGCCTCATCGCCTTCTTCCTCAACCGGCAGTGTGCCGAGGCCGAAGACTTGGCCGACGAGACCATCAACCGGGTCGCCGGACGGCTTGCAGAGATCATTGTCACCTACGACGGCGAGCCGATGCGCTACTTCTACGGCGTGGCGAATAACATCGCGCTCGAATATTCGCGGCGCAAGCGTCCCCCCATAGTAACCCCGCCGCCTACTCCCGAGAGCGACCAGATGGAGCCTTATCACGAATGCCTGGATAAGTGTCTGGAACATTTGCCCCCCAAGAATCGTGAGATAATCTTAAATTACTACCGCGACAAGCGGGAGGTTGAGGACGCGCCGCATAGGGAGTTGGGCGCGCAGATGAAACTGAAGTCGGGCGCGCTCCGCGTGCGCGCCTACCGCATTCGCCTGAAGCTCGAAAAGTGTATCAACGAATGTTTGCGGCAGAAGGCGGAACGTAATGATATCGACACGAAACGCATATGATTGTGAAGCCCCCCCGGAGATTCGAGATTAATAACCGATGAGAGAGATCGGCGAAGACGAAGTCCTCCGGGAATATCTGCTGGGTCGGTTGAACCCGGCGCGGCGGCAGGAGCTTGAGGAAAAGCTTCTCTCCGACGGAGAACTGGCCGGCAAGTTAGAAGCCGCGCAAGACGCCTTGATAGACGATTACGCCTTCAACACCCTCAGCAAGGCCGAGTGTGAGAGCCTTGAGCGCCACTTCCTCATGACACCCGAGAGGTTGAATAAGTTGCGCATCAGTCAAGCGCTGGACGATTACGTCCGGCGACACCCGCGACCGGCGCGCCGACCCTCTTGGTGGCGGAATCTACTCCGCCCCTTCAGCCCGGGGGGGCTAAAAGTCGCCGTGCCGGTCGCGGTGCTCGCGCTCTGCGTTGTTGCCCTGTCTTTATGGTTCTTCGACTGGTCGAGACTGCGGGGAGATTCCGGCCTCTCGCGCTCGCGCCAGAACATTCAGGCCAGTGTCACGAGGGTGAACCGCGAGCCTCCACCCGGCGGCACGACGCGGATGGCGACGCTGCTGCTCAGTCCAGGCTTAGAGCGCGGCGGCGGCGACTCATCACGTCGCGCTATAATCGCGCCAGAAACGCAGCTCCTCCAACTCGATCTCGAAGTGCCGCCGGGTAAGTTCATACACTACACGATCCGGCTAACGACCGAAGAGGGCGCTGAAATCTTCACCTATGGCGGGTTGCGACTCCAGTCTGAAGGCGGGCGGAGTGCGATCAACGTGAGGATACCGACCGAATACTTGCCCACGGGCGATTACAGGGCGATTGTCACCGGCAGTGCCGCTGACGGGACGACGGGGGAGATCGGCCGTTATCCTTTCCAGATAGTGAACAGAGCCGTGTCACCTTAAACCCGTTGGCACAACCTTCCCACAAATCCAGAAATCGCTGGATAGTGTTGCATCCACCAGAACGAACGCTCTGAACGTAACGCCGCACACCCAGTCTTCATAAGTTGTTGAGGGTGCCGTTTAAACGGAAACGCCCCGCGACTCGGCGGCGCGTCTCTCCATACGTGCGTGGCAGCGCACCAAGTCTGGGCTTTTCGCACGCTGGTCGCGCTGCTGAATACTGTGAGGGGAAGGAGATGGAACTTTTAGCGATAAACCTGTCGTTCTTCGCCGTCGGCAATGAGGACGGCTTGCGATTGGCCGAGTCCTTTAAAGAATTAGCACTCGCCGTGTTTGGCATTGACGTACAGATCAAGGTCGGAGCTACGCAGACGGATTTTAATCGCGCCTGCTTATACGATGACATCATTGTTTTCGACGCCAGTGTTGAGGAGGGACATAACTACGGGGCGGCCACGGCGCAACCGATGGTGCTGGATAAGGTTCTAGTTGTCAGCCGTTCATACCTGCCGCTGAATTTCTACGGCTTGCGCGAGGGCGGCGCGCCGGGTTACCCGCTGCCGAAGTACCAGTCGAATGATGCTATCATCGTCTGGCTGCGCGAACAGGTGAACGGTCTGCTGAATGCGCCCGACTTCGAGCCAGGGCGGACGGGACTTCTACATTACATCGGTTCGGCGCGCAAGTCACTCAAGATGCAGGAGGAGCGGTGGAACAACAGCGGGCGGGTCTTCGTCTCGTATCGCAGCAGGCACTTCATCGCGGCGGAAAGATTGAAGCTGGCGGTCGAGCAGGGCGTGCTGCCCGGCGTGCGCCAGAGTCCAGTAACGCTCCTGAGACCCGGCGAGTTGGCTTACGACGATGAGGTGTTGACGGAATACAGGCATTGGCAGCTCGTCAGCATGATAGACAGAAAGATCGGCGCCGCCGGCGAGATGTGGGTCTACAACACGGAGGACTATCTCCACTCTTGGTGGACGCGCGCCGAGTTGGTGACGATCGCCTACCGCAGGGCGAGCGGTATACGCACCCCCACAGTCAGCCTCTTTGACCCCTTCACCCACAAGCTACAACCCGCGCCGGACGGCCTTGTGCCGGAGTTGACTGTCGAACAGCGGCGACGTCTCGCGCGCTGGTACTCCAACACAGACCCGGGCACCTCCGGCCCCGAGCATGTGCGAACCTTCCGCTTGCTCGCGCAACTGCCGCTGATTAGCCGCGTCGGATATTTTAAAGACCACGTCTGGAGCGACAATTTCTGGGACGAGCCGCTGCTGCCGTGTGAGGTTTGTCTCTGGCGGAACGGGCCGGCAACCAGCATAGACTTGGGCGCATTTCTATGGCTGCGCGAACCGCATCTCGTGCGCCTGAATACAGAGTTGCTGGCGCGCTCGATGGAGGCGGGACGGCTTGAGTGTCCGAGATGCCATACAGCTTATGAGATCGAGCAAGACGCCTACCCGCGTTACCTGTGGCTGCCTGTCCGCTACGGCAAGCCGACCGGCCCCGACGGGGCGAGATTGGTGGAGCTGCCCGTGTACCGCGCCCGCCGCATGGCCCGGCATTCCAAGCGACAGGTCACACACTTCCGCCGCCGTGCCGGGCGAACTGAGGGCCGGCCAAACGAGTGAGACCTTCTAAACTTCACATCGTGGTTCGCCCTGAACTTAGGTTATGCCCCCTTAGGGAAACTGCACGAATAGCTCATCGCTGCCGGCAGGCTTGGTCGAACCGGCCGGGTAGTATGCGACGCGGTACTCTCCGTTGGCGTTCGGGGCTTTGAAGACGACGTTGAGTTGCTCCACGTTGAGGCCGGTGTAAGTGATCTTGTGAACCGAGACCGGGGCCGAGAAGGTCAGGTTGCCCTGCGCGTCGACCTGCACTTTCTCGACCGTGAGTTGGCCGTCGAGTTTGGTCACGCTCTGGCCGAAGGTGAGGGAGGCGTGCACGGGCGCGCCCATGTCGACGACGCGCTCGCGCAGCGAGACCTCGACCCTCGTCGGTGTGGGCGCAAGCACGCCGGGCTTGCCCAGCAGCGCCCCGAGCGTCTGTAGCAGTAATCCGTTCCTGTAAATGGTACCGTGCTCGCCGCCAACTGGCTGCCCCTGCACCCCTGTCAGCGACGCGCTCCACGCCGGAACCGTCCCGTCGCCCGCGTCTTCCAACTCCCACGGCAGGACGCTATACGTCTTCGGATTAGTCATCAGGTCAAGCACCTTGACCGAGGAGTATGTTGTCTGGCGCGTGCCGGCGAAAAAAAAGTAGCGGATGGGCTTGCCCTGAAACTTCGGCCGCTTGCCAGGGTCGAGCTTGGAGTGAAAGTCCCGCGCTGCTTTAAGGTTCTGCTGCGTCAGGCCAAGTGCCTGAGCCATGCCGGCGTCGTAGATATCTACTTCGGCGTAGGCGTTCAGTGGCCCGTCCATCCAGGCGAAGGGCTCGCCGGGAGGCGGCATGAGTTGGTAGAGAGCCGGGTAGCGTGGGTCGTTCGCGATTTGTTTGACCTGCGCGGCACTGAGGAACAGTCGCTTCTCCCGGCCGAGCGCGGCGCTCAGCGCCAGCGGCGAGCCACGGTGCGGAGTGCCGAGCGTGATCAGGTGACTCACTGCGCCGAAGCCGGGGCGCGCGTTGAAGTCGCCGGACTCAAGGTAGTAGCGGCTGACGAGTCCCCCCATGCTGTGCCCGACGAGCGTCACCTCGACGCCCGCGCCGTGCTGCGCGACAGCCCCGTCTATCTTGGCGGCGAGAGTTTCTGCCGCGAGCGCATTATCCTTGCGCCAATCGTAGGGGCAGGCGAACAGAGTCGGGGGCTTCCCACCCTGCCCCTTCTCGCGGAACCCGCATTTGCCCAGATCGTCGATGATTTGCTGATACTGGTTGGAGATAGAGAAGCGGCGGATCAAGTCTGTCGCCTCCAGCTCAGGGATCAGCAACTCGTTCATCTTGTTGTAGGCGAAGATGAGGCTTGAGAAGGGGCCTGGCCAGATGACCTCCGACTGCCCGCCAGCGTGCCTGAGTTCAAGAACCGATCCCATAATGCCGGGAACGAGGATCACTACTCGCGTCATTTGCCACTCACCTTCTTCAATTTGTCACTCAGGCGGTTGAGTTGCTCCAACCAGTATGTGTCGTCGTGTTTCGCCTGCCGCGGCTTGGCAGGCGGCGCAGGCTCGTCTGGCCTCGTATAACTGCGTAGCGTCTCCATCATCGCCTCCGCCGCCGGACGATACTTCGGCTCGATCTTCGCCAGACAGTCCGGCTCGATGCGCCCCTGCTTGAGCGCTTCGATGATGGAGACGCGACTGACGTTCATGTCGAAGAGGCAGCCGCGATCCTCGTGGTACTCGACCCTCCTGTTCATCTCCTCCAAGAGTTGCGCCAGCATGACCCCGGCCACGGCCACCTCGAACGGCCGCCCGGACGCCCTCGCATATTCGCGGAGGTCATAGGCCGAGACGAGGATGACGTGCTTGAAAGCGGTTGAGAAGTAATTCCAGTAATACTCGCCATCCTCCTCACCCGCCACCATGTACTGCGTGACGCCGACGAGGTAGTCAACGCCGGCCGTCTTGCGGACGACTTGCGCGTACTTGTAGAAGTCGTTGAACATCAGGTTGTCCTGAAACTGCTCCTTGTCACTGGCCTTCACCCGCTTGACCTTGGCTCGGTGGCGCGCCCAGGAGTCGAAACTGTCGGAGCGGATGACGAGGCCGGCCGGGAGCGGGGCTTGCAGGTCAAAGAAGGTAAAGACGGGCTGCGAGGCGTTGAGCTGTTCGAGGACGTATAGCAGACGACCGACGCGCGCGTCGATGTCGAGGACCGCGACCGTCACGGCCTGCCCGCCCTGGCGGATGTCGTTGATAACCGGGCTGAGCCGCGCGATGGCCTCGGACATGTCCTGCCCACCCTCCGGGGCAAACGAACTCGCCAGGAGAGTCTGACCGAGCTTCGGGTTGAGCGACCCGATGGCTTCGGCGAGGTCGGGTGCTACCTCGTTCAATAAGTCCAGGTAGCGGTTCGGCCCCGCGCCTGCGCCGCGTCCGCCTCTCGCCTTCGAGGATTTCGCGCCCCCCTTTTTGGCGGTCGGATTATTAGTGCTCCTCCCGCCCTTCTTCGCGGCCGTCTTCTTCGCACCGGATTTTTTAGCGCCAACGGAGACAGCTTTAGCCCGCGCACTTTTCGAGGTCGAGCTGGCCTTAGCCGCGCTCGCAGTTGCGCCGCGGGCTGTTAAGGAACTCCTGGTGCTTACGTTCGCCGAGGCGCCGGCGCGGCCCCCTTCGTCTTCGTCCTCGTGGACGCGATAAACAATTGTGAATGGCGAATCTTTCATGTCGGTTATGTATGCGGAATGGGCGACGGCTGCGCGGCGGCTGCCTGGAGCGGATCGAACACCTTCGACCCGGCGATATGTCTGTAGAGCGTCGGGATGCCCCATTCGAGCGTGGCGTCGGGCGACACGTCCAATTCTATCGAGAGCTTGATACGCGCGTCGTTGACCGCCAGATCAATGTCGCCCGTGTTGAGGAGCTGCGTGTACATGGCGCCGACGAAGGCCGCTACGGACGTGTCCGGCACGGGCAGAAGGTTGGCGATGACGGCCGGGATGCCGCTGGCGACCAGAGCCTCGGCGACCACGTTGAACGGATCGGCCGCGTTGCCAGCGGCGGTGCTGCACGCGCTGATGACGGCCAGCTTGATTCCACGCCCGTTGAGGAGGTTAGCGAGGTTACCGGCACTCAAAGGCGACGACTGCAAGTTGTTCTCGTTGAGCAGCAGGATGCGCCCCTCGCCGCCGGCGTCCACCTCGCCGTGTCCAGAGAACTGAAAGATGTCATAGCGTTCATTGTTGCCCTGGAACGCGTCGACCAACTCGGCCGGCGTCCCGCGGATCACCTTCAACTCGTAGTCGTTAGTCGGGAGCCGAGCCGAGAAGACGCGCTCGATGCTCGCCCGCACGCTCGGCCAGCTTACGAAAGTCTGGTTCTGCGGGTCGGCGTAGACGAAGAGGATCCGTAGCTTCGTCCCCCCGCCGGTGAGCTTAAACGGCACCGGCTTGGGGTTGCCGATGGTCGGGACGACACGCACGACCGAGCGCTCGCGCCAGGGGCCGGGCGGGCGGCTTGGGTCTTGCAAAAATTCCCAAGGCAGCGACTGGAGGTCGGGCCGGTTAGTCATGATGTGGATGCGCACGCGCTTGTCGAGGGGCAGCCGGTCGTAGAGTCGCCTCACGTCTCCGCGGATGATGTAGTTAAAGAGGTCGTGACCGAACCTAGCTAGGTCGGTCTTGAGCGGGCGCTCCCCGTTTTCGAGCAGGACGCGGTTGATGAGGTCTTTGTACTCGAGCAGCGCCTTCAACTCGGGGCCGGGCGGGAGGCTGGAGAAGGCCACGTCCGACTCGCAGCGCGCATAAATGATGGCAGAGGTCTTTGCGCTGCCGGCAGCTTTCTTCGTGCTGGCAGCCTTTTTCGACGCCGGTGACGGCCTTTTAAAATCAGTGTTGAGGATAGCGAGATCGAGATCCAGTGAATCAGTCACGAGCCCTCCAGTTGTGTCACCGCGTGTGAGAGCGGACAGGCGATAACGTAGGCGCATCATATTGGTTTGTGCTGATAACTTCAAGAAGTGGATAAACTCAAGCTGGGCAAGGCCTGTTCTTATTTTTCCTCATACAGCCAAAAGTTGACGACGTTCTGCTCCGGAGAATGGTTTCGCATCAGAAAAGGAAGAGTAGTACGCTCTCTCTATGATGCCCTTCTCTCGCTTGAATCACCTTTGTTTGCCTTGCCTTTACACGATAGCTGAATAGACACCGCGTTTTGTATCTGTTCAGCTATTCTTAGCGTTTTCTAGCACTTAGCGGCACTCCGCGGCACGCCCCTTCAAGGGCTGGGAGAACACCGCGCCCTTGCTTTCTCATGGTCGAGAGGTAGCTTC
>DASPJG010000370.1:0-3014 GCA_035628755.1 Pyrinomonadaceae bacterium | reverse complement strand
TTTCACATCGGGACGCTTTTGCAGGCGCGCGGGCGCGAAGTTTAAAACGGCCTTGACGCCCGCCGACATCAACTGGTTCAAAACCTTCTGCGCGGCGCGTGCGGGCACGGCGATAACGCCCACGTCGATGCGTTCCGCGCGCACCACGCGCGCAACGTGGCGCACGTCGTGAATTTTAATCTGCGCTTCGCCGACCGTCTGGCCGATGCGTTCGCGGTCGTTGTCGAACAGCGCGACGACGGCGAAGTTCGATGCGGTGAAGCCGTTGTAGTTGGCGAGCGCGGTTCCGAGGTGTCCCGCGCCGACGATGCCGACGCGGTGCGCCGTGTCGAGTCCCAAAATGTTCGTGATGTGCGCACGCAGGTCGTTCACCGTGTAGCCCACGCCGCGCGTGCCGAACTCGCCGAAGTAGGCGAGGTCTTTCCTGATCTGCGCCGAATTGAGATTGAACTGTTCGGCGAGCGCGCGTGAGGAGACGGTCTTGATCCCGGCAGCCGCCAGTTTGTTCAGGCAGCGCAGGTAGACGCTCAGGCGGTTCGTCGTCAACTCGGAAATTTTCTCCGACTTCATGCCGTTTCCTTTTCTTCCGACGCCAGTATAACGCGACCGGGGCGCGCGCCCAAAGACGCCCAAAAGCCGTGAATCGTCAATCGTCAATCGTGAATAGAGAAAACCCGTTCATTCTATTCACGATTCACGATTCACGATTCACGATTCACGGCTTTTCGTTCGTTGCCGTCGCTTCCCGCTTCAACTACAATCTTCCGGCACACAGAGACGCTCCCGAAATCTCTTCTCTCGGCAGAAATACGAACTAAGAATGATCGCACATTTATCAGGAACCCTACTCGCAAAACAGGCCACCAGTGTGATTTTGGATGTCGGCGGCGTCGGCTACGAAGTGACCATCCCGGTCTCGACCTTTTACGACATGGAAGAGGCGGGCGCGCAGATTTCGCTGCGCATCTACACGCACGTCCGCGAAGAAGCCCTCCAACTTTTCGGCTTCAAAACCGCGCGTGAACGCGAACTCTTCCAGATGCTTATTTCCGTCAGCGGCATCGGCCCGAAGTCGGCCATCGCCATGCTCTCCGGCATGAACGCAGACGAGATCATCAGCGCGATCCGCTCGAACAATCTCGCGCGCCTAACCTCGATCCCCGGCCTCGGCAAGAAGACCGCCGAACGCCTCGTCATCGAACTCCGCGACAAGATGACGACGCTCTCGCACCCCGCGCTCGAAGAACAACTCGCCGCGCGCGATGCGGGCACTGCGCCGAGCGAAGACACGCTGCGCGAAGACACGCTCTCCGCGCTCACGAACCTCGGCTACCAGCGCGCCGCCGCCGAGAAGGTTGTCAATCAGGCGATGCACGAAGGCGGCGACCTCTCGGTCGAACTGCTCCTGCGCCGCAGCCTGAAATCGCTCTCGAAAGGATGAAACCTCTTGAATCGTGAATCCTGAATCGGACATAGACGTCAGACAGAAGCATCGCCCGTCATCATCTATTCACGATTCACGAGTCACGATTCACCCGCTGTTATGTCTGACGAACTCGAACCAGCCAGCGTGCGTTCCTCTGCCGCGACGGATGAGGAGTCGCAGTTTGAGTTGTCTCTGCGTCCGGCGCGGCTCGCGGAATACATCGGGCAGCGCAAGGCGACGGAGAATCTGCGCATCTTCATCCGCGCAGCCACGATGCGGCGCGAGGCGTTGGATCACGTCCTCCTGACGGGGCCGCCGGGACTCGGCAAGACGACGCTCGCCAACATCGTCGCTAACGAGATGGGCGCGGAACTGCGTTCGACCGCCGGGCCCGTCATCGAAAAAGCGGGCGACCTCGCCGCGCTCCTGACCAACTTGCAGGAAGGCGACGTGCTCTTCATAGACGAGATTCATCGCCTCAACCCCGCCATCGAGGAAGTGCTCTACCCGGCGATGGAGGACTACCAGCTCGACATCATGATCGGGCAAGGCACCGCCGCGCGTTCCATCAAACTCGAATTGCCGAAGTTCACGCTCGTCGGTGCGACGACGCGCGCCGGACTCATCACCGCCCCCCTGCGCGGTCGCTTCGGCATCGTCTTCAATCTGGACTTTTACAAGCACGAAGAGTTGGAACTCATCGTGCGCCGTTCGGCTGACATCCTCGGCACGGAGATTGACGAAGGCGGCGCGCGCGAGATCGCGCGGCGCGCGCGCGGCACGCCGCGCATCGCCAACCGCCTGCTCCGCCGCGTGCGCGACTTCGCAGAAGTTGACTACGAGGGGCGCATCACGATGGAAGTCGCACACGACGCGCTCAACCGCATGGAGGTTGACACCTACGGGCTGGACGAAGTTGACCGCAAGTTGCTTCTGACAATCATCGAAAAGTTTAGCGGCGGCCCCGTCGGGCTGGGCACGATCTCCGCTTCCCTCCACGAGGAGAAAGATTCCATCGAGGAGATCATCGAGCCTTACCTGATCCAGATCGGCTTTCTCAACCGCACGCCGCGCGGGCGCATGGCGACGCGCCTCGCCTACGAGCATTTCGGCCTTAGCCCGATGCCGTCGAGTCCGGGGCTGTTCGGCGTCTAGCGCGAGCGCGCTGTAGAGTTATGAAACGGCTTCGCTCATATACCCGCCATCATTTCGGCGTGCGTAATGCCGCGCCGTGGCTGAACATCTTCGGCCACTCGTTTCATCAATTCCACGAAAACGACCTGTTCACGCCCGCCGCCGCCATGAGCTACTTCGGGCTGCTCACGCTTTTTCCCATGCTCCTCGTGCTGCTCGCCCTGAGCAACTATTTCGAGGTGGGCAGCGAGATGCTCACGCGCGCCGTCGAAGCCTATCCCGGCTCGCGCGATTTCCTGCGCACGACCGTCCGCTCGCTGGAGAACGTCGGCACGAGCGTCATCATCACCTGCATCATCGTCACGCTCTGGGCTGGCTCGTGGGTCTTCAACGTGATGGAGCGCGCCATCAACCGCCTGTGGGGCACGAGGCCGCGCGCATTTCTGCACGGGCG
>DASPJG010000369.1:0-5162 GCA_035628755.1 Pyrinomonadaceae bacterium | reverse complement strand
ATCTACGTGCTCTCCACCTACAACCCCGACACGATGGTGCGCGCGCGCGACGCCATGATCATCGCAGACCAGTCGCTCTACTCGTCCGACCCGGCAGACCCCGACGCGCCCGGACAGCACCGCGCGCTCATCGAACAGGTTTTCGCCGCGCGCGAACTCGGCGCAAACGCCGCCGCGCCCAACTCCGAAGGCCGCCAGACCATCTCGACGAAGGTGTCGGACATCGCGGCGTCGGTCGGCAAACTTTCCGCGCCCTCGAACGTGACCGTCAGCCCGGCCTCGGCTTCCGTCAATCAAGTTTCGTGGCAGCCGGTGGCGGGCGCGTTCGCCTACGAAGTCCTGCGCCGCGAAGTAGGCCGTGAGAACATCAGGCAGAACAAGCCCGTCACGGGTCGCGCCTACATGGACGGCGACGGCGCGACGGACGGCTTCATGCACATCGCCTACGTGAAGGGCGATCAGGCGGGCTACGCCGACAGCGGTCTCATCGAAGGCGTCTTCGTGCCGCGCGGTTTGAAGAATCCCGCGAGCTACGAGTACGTGGTGCGCGCCCTGAACGTGAACTCCAACCGGCAGGTCGGCGTCTCCGACAACAGTGCGGCAGCGGCGATGGCGACGGCGGTCGTCGATGTCACCAGCAGCATCCAGACGGTGAACAGCAACATCTCGTTTGCGAACGGCAAGACCGAGTTTGATCAAGCGATCAAGAACCTCGGCGCGGGCGCGTTCGACGGCACGATCTACCAGCCGGTTGATTTCCGCATCGTCTCGATCTCCGCCCCGTCCGTCTCGGTCGCTAACGCAGACAACTTCGGCGCGGGTCGCGGCGCGTCTCCGGCGAGTTTCTACTACCGCTCGACACTCAGGCGGAATCAAACCTCCGCCCTGCGGCGCATCAGCTTCAACAACCCGAACACGCAGTTGTTCACGTTCGACGCCGTGGTCACGGCGCGCGTGCAAGTGCCTGCGGGCGAGGGCGTGCGCTTTGAACCGGAGCCGACCTTCGACGGCAACTTCACGACCTCGACCTTCAGCGAGTCGTTCACAGGCATCGTCCCGGCGAGCGACACGGGGCTGCAACTGGCGAGCGGCGTCACCTATGTTGACGTGCCCTTCACCTCGCAGACGGGCGCGGTCGCCGTCAAGGGCATCCTGACCTCGCCGCTCACGGGCGTTGACCTCGACTTCGAGTTGCTCGACGCCGCCGGGCGCGTGCTCTCCTCGTCGGCCACGGCGAGCGCGAGCGAGGTCGTGACCGCCGACATCCAGCCGAACACGCGCTACATCTTCCGCGTCATCGGCTGGGCGGGCGCGGCGCAGGACTTCGAGATCGCCAGCACCCAGACGCTCCGCCTTCCGCCAACCACGGGCGGCACGACGAGCACGGGCGGTTCAACGACCGGCAGCGCCCTGACGACCACAACGACGACGGCCACGCGCCTCGTGCGCTTCACCGTCAACCCGCTGACCAAGAGCGTGACCATGCAGGTGCTTCGCTAAAAGCCGGGGTCGGTAAAACAGACGGAGGCGCGTGCGAGTTTTCTCTCGCACGCGCCTCCGTTTGGTTTTGCGCCCGGGTGTGCCGGTTAATTATCGTGGGGCGAGGGGCTTGAAGGTGTCGCCGTTTTTGAAGGTGAGGGCGAGTTTCTGGCCGTCTTGTTTGACGTTGACGAGGTTGATCTGGTCGTCGTAGAGGTCGAACATAAATTGATTGCTGAGTTCTGCGCCCGCGCAGCCTTCGGGCATGTGCGCCTCGAAGTAGAGCCACGCGCTGTCGACGCCCGCGTCCATGCCCACCCAGGAGAGTTTGACGATCTCGCCTCTGGCATTTTTCAACTTGAAAGTTTCTTGCAGGTAGGCGGCGAGCAGCGTCTCCGCTTCCTTCTTCCGGTCGAGGCGCACGGCCTTGCCGCTCCGGCGGCTGAGCACGCTTTCCAGATCGTCCGGGAAGGTGCGCAGCGTGATTTGCAGCGAACGCTCGGGCGCGTTGTAGTCGGCCTCCGTAAAACTGGTGTGGAACTTGTGCGCCGCCGACGCGGACAAAACGCACGGCGCGAGCGTCAGGCCGGAGGCGACGACAAGGGCGAGGCTCAGGATGTAAGCGGCGAGTTTCATAAATCAAACTCTCTTTAAAACAGACGTTGAGGCAGTGACGCGGAATGAAGATAGAGTGCTTTTCGTTCCGCGTCCCGCGTTCATATTTTAGTTAGTCGGCGACGGCGTGGGGGTCGGCGACGGTTGTTTGCGTTCGAGCAACTGCATGGGGTTGGGTTGCGCCTGCTGTTCTTTGAAGATTTGGAAGCGCGACTTGATGGGGCGGCGCGGGAAACTGTTGTTCGACATGTCCACGTCTGCCGTCTCAAGGCGCGGGTCGAGCGAGATCGAGCGCACCTCTTTGTTCGTCACGATCAGCTTGGAGACTTCCGTGTTGTTGTATCGCCAGATTTCGGCGGGGATGCGCATCATCTGGCGCGTGCCGTCCATGTATTCGATATCGAAGATGACGGGGCTGACGAGGCCGCCGATGTTCTTCAGGTCAACGACGTAGAAATTGAGGCCGGTCTGTAGCAGTTCGCGCTCGCGCGGGGTGAGCGTTTGCAGGAGTTGCCGGTACTGCTCGCGGTCGCGTTCGGTGACGACCAGTTCGTCGTAGGTGTTGTAGAAATCGCGCAGCGAGGGAAATTCATCGACGCGCTTCGGGAGAGCTTTGCTGCGCTCCTGCGAGAGCGTCGGCGGCTGCTCGTTGCGCTCTCGCAGGCTTGCGGCCTTGTCGAGTTCGGGGTTGCCGGTCAAGGGCTGAAAGAGGCGCACGCGCTCGATGGAGATGTCAACGTGGTCGGTCGTGTAGAACCAGCCGTGCCAGAACCAGTCGAGATCAACGCCGGAAGCGTCTTCCATCGAGCGGAAGAAATCGGCGGGCATCGGTCGCTTGAACTTCCAACGCTGCGAGTATTGCTTGAAGGCGAAGTCGAACAACTCGCGCCCGAGGATGGTTTCGCGCAGGACGTTCAGGGCGGTCGCGGGCTTGCCGTAGGCGTTGTTGCCGAACTGCAAGACCGATTCGGAGTTGGTCATGATCGGCACCTGCGCCGCGCTCGCCATGTACTCGCGTATGTTCTGCGGCTCGCCGCGCCACGAAGGATAGTTCTCCTCCCACTCCTGCTCGGCCAGAAATTGCAGGAACGAGTTCAGCCCCTCGTCCATCCAAGTCCACTGGCGTTCGTCGGAGTTGACGATCATCGGGAAATAGTTGTGGCCGACTTCGTGAATGATGACCGAAATCAAACCGTACTTCGTGCCGGCGGAGTAAGTCCCGTCTTCGAGCGGGCGGGGGCCGTTGAAGCAGATCATCGGGTATTCCATGCCGCCGACAGGGCCGTTGATGGACTGCGCCACCGGGTAGGGGTAGGTGAACGAGTAGCGCGAATAGACGTTGAGGGTGTGGATGATGGCGTGCGTCGAATACTTCGACCACAGCGGCTCGCCCTCCTTCGGGTAGAGCGACATCGCCATCACGCGGTTGCCTTCGACGTTGTGCCCCTGCGCGTCCCAGATGAACTTGCGCGAGGAGGCAAAGGCGAAATCGCGCACGTTGTCGGCATGGAAGACCCACGTCTTTTTGCCCGTCGGCTTGTGCGACTCGTTGGCGCGCGCCTCGTCCGGGGTGATGATGAAGATCGGCTCTTTCGCCGTCCGCGCCCGTTCGAGACGCGTGCGCTGCGTGGCCGTCAGGACGGCGTTCGGGTTTTGCAGCACGCCCGTCGAGGCGACGACATGATCGTCGGGCGCGGTGATCGAGACGCGGTAGTTACCGAACTCAAGTGTGAACTCGCCCGCGCCGAGAAACTGTTTGTGCTGCCAGCCGGACACGTCGTTGTAGGCGGCCATGCGCGGAAACCAGTGCGCGATCTCGTAGAGATAGTTGCCGTCCTTCGGGAAGAACTCGTAGCCGGTGCGCCCGCCGACCTTGCGCTGGTCGTTGATGTTGTAGTTCCAATCCACGGAGAAGGCGACGCTTGCTCCGGGCACGAGCGGCTGCGGCAGGTCAACGCGCATCATCGTCTTGACGATGGTGTGTTTGAGCGGCGCGCCCCGCGCATCGCGCACGGCGGTGATGCGATAGCCGCCCTCGAACGATTGCGCGTGGAGGAAGTTTTCGAGCTGGTTGAAGGGGACGCGTTCAAAGTTGGGCGCGGTCTGCGTGAGGCGCGCGTCGGAGTCCTGCCGCCAGATGTTCTGATCGAGTTGCAGCCAGAGATAGGGGAGCGTGTCGGGCGATTGGTTGTGATAGGTGATGGTCTCGGAGGCCGTGATGCGCTGGTTCACGTCGTCGAGTTCGACGTTGATCTGGTAGTCGGCGCGTTGCTGCCAGTAGGAGCGACCGGGCGCGCCGGAGGCGGCGCGTTGTTCGTTCGGCGTGGGCAAAAGTTCCTCAAGCTGCCTGAATTTATCGCTCGGGTTCGTCTTCGACTGCGAGCGCGCGACGGCGGGCGCGAGAACCAGACACAGGACAGCGAGCACAACGAAGCGCGTAATTTTCGTCAACATACGTGAGAGCATCCTTTTCACAAGAGAGACTTGAAACCTGTCGCTACGGTAACGTGAGAATCGTCAACGGTGGCGCGAGGAGAGGACGCAAAACCGTGCTTTCCGACAACTTGACTGAGGGTGACGAACTCGGTCGATTGTATATATACGCTCCGCGCAACGCAAAAGTTAACGGGCGCGCACGCGCGTCGTGAACGCATATTTTCCTTCCGAGATTTCGGATGCAAACGCGCCCCCGTCAACGCTTTTTCGTCGGCCTCTGCGGGCGCGCGAGCCGTGACTTCGACGGTTGCTCCGTCCGGGCGCGGCGCGGCGCGGGCGGGCGCGCGAAGTAGCCGTTGCGGTAGGTCAGCTTCAACTTTTGCTTGCGCAGTTCGGGGTTGACGAGTTCGATCTTGAGTTGACGAAAAGTGTTGTCGCGCGCCTTGTTGGTCGGAGAATAGGAGATGAGATATTGCGCGCGCAGTTCCTGTTGAATCTGTGCGAAGGCGAGGTTCAACTCCGCTTCGTCTCGCGGAAAGAAGGCCTGGCCGCCCGTCTCCTCGGACACCTTGCGCAACGCCTTGCGGTCGAGGCGGCAGTCCATGTCCGTGCCCGAGCAGTCGGGCTTGACG
>DASPJG010000368.1:0-27190 GCA_035628755.1 Pyrinomonadaceae bacterium | reverse complement strand
CCCGGCGTCATGACCGCGATGTCAATCATGCTTTTCTGATACCAGTCGAGCACTTCGTCATACGTGCCGACGACCAGACGAAAATCGAAGCGGTTGCTGTTTTTCGTCAAGGTGCTGATTACATCTTGGAAGTCTTTAGCTCTTTTCTGAAAATCGTCGTAGTAAATCACGCCCACCCGCACAGTTTCCCGCCCGAGCACCGTACCAGTATCAGAGGTGAGCGCGGGCTTCTTTTGGCGCGAGGCGGCGGCGGCGTGGCTGGCAGGCGCGGGCGGCAGCACGACCGAAAGCGAGATCAGCAGAAAGAGCAACCCCAATTTGAATTTCATATTGGCTCCGGCAGGTAAAGCAGGTTGAGATGAGTGTAGACTTACCGAAAGAGTTTTGCGGCGGGTCGGCGCGGCCTGTCGCTTGAGAAACGATGTACCGGTGGATGCCCTCTGACCTGAATTAACGCGCGCCATTTTACAGACTTTTATTTGAAAGGCAAGACTATTAATAAGGCGGCGATTTGCGCGTCAACATCAAGCCTGCTCTCCGGCTGATGTAGTTGTAACCGTGGCCTTCCTCCTGCCAAATCGCCTTCATTTGTTTATGTGCTGGCCGGGCAAAACATTTCACGCGCTGCCGGGCTGCACGGGTGACGGAGCATCTTGCTTAGAACTGTCCCGCTAACTTATTCTCACTCATCCGCTTCAGGTGCGTCTTATTTTTTCGACGCGCCCGTGCAACTTGAAGTATTGACGAGAACGAACGCTCGAAGCCCGGGCAGCCGCAAAAATGGATACACCTAACCCGATGTCGCTGTCGCGTGTGCAACTGGGCGCGCTCGTCTGGTTGAAGTGGCGTCTGTTCATCAACGCGATGCGCTCGAAGCGCGGCGCGGCGAATCGTGTGGCGTCGGCGTTGGGGACGCTGGCCGCGCTGGCGTTCTCGCTGATGCTCGCCGCCGGTCTGGGCGCGGGCGCGTACTTCATCGTCCGCAACCGGAGCGGCGCGCGCGCTTCGCGCCTCACGCAAGACCTCGCGACGGGCGCGAGCGTCGAGTCTCTGTTCCTGCTGTTCGGGATGGCCTCGATGCTCTATCTCGTGTGGGCGACCGCGCCGCTGAGTTTCGGCGGCGGCAATCAATTCGATCCGGGTCGGCTGCTGCTGTACCCGATCAGCCTGCGCAAACTCTTCGCCCTCGATCTGTTGAGCGAGTTGACGAGTCTCGCCTCGATCTTCGCCGCGCCCGCCATCTTCGCCATCTCGCTCGGCGCGGGATTGGCACATGGCCGCGTCGGCGGCGCGCTCGTCGTCGCCGTGTGCGCGACATTGTTCGGCATGTCGCTCGCGAAACTGCTCTCGACGTGTCTCAACACGCTGATGCGTATGAAGCGGACGCGCGGCGAGGCTCTGCTGGCCGTCCTCGGCGTCATGGGCGCGCTCTTCGGCCTCGTGCTCGGGCAGAGCGACCGCCTCTTCGCGCACCTCGGACATTTTCCCTCCGCGCTGCGCCTGACGCCGATGGGCGCGATGGCCGCCGCGCTCGCGGGCGGCGCGGGAATGAACGCTAACTACCTGCTCTCGCTCGCCGTGCTGCTCGCCTACACGCTCCTCGCCACGATTGCCACTTACAAGATCGCGAGGCACGCGCTGGAGGGAAGCGGCGGCGGTGGCGGCGGCGCGCGCCCGGCGCGCGTCGAGGCGGGCGGGGCGGAGCAGAAGGTGTGGGGATGGCGTCTGCCGTTCGGGTCGGAAGAGTTGTCGAGCGTCTTTGAGAAGGAATTGCGCTACGCCATGCGCAACGCGCAGTTGCGCACGATGGCCGCGATGCCGATCATCATGACGCTTTCTTTCAAGTTAATCGGCTCGCGGCGCGGCGGCGGCTTCGGGGGTGGCGGCGCGGCGGCGGGCGGTGGTTTCTTCGCGGGCATCGCGCCGTACATGGAAGGGGCGGGCGCGGCCTTGAGCGTGCTCTACGTGTTCCTCATCACGTCCGCGCTATCGTCTAACTTGTTCGGTTACGAGTCGGGCGGGATGCGCGCCTACGTGCTCGCGCCGGTCGCGCGGCGCACGATACTGGCGGGGAAAAACCTCGCTGGCCTCGCCGTCTCGCTCGTCTTCGCCGTCGCGGTCGTGGCGGTCAACGCGCTCCTCTACCGCGACCTGACGCCGCGCGCGCTCCTTTTCACTTTACTCTGCTTCATCTTCTTCGCGGCGGCGTCGGCGACGGTGGGCAACTGGTTCTCGCTCCGTTTTCCGAAGCGTTTGCAGTTTGGCAAACGCATGAACGCGTCGGGCGTGGCCGGGCTGCTGTTGCTTCCGGTCTTTTTATGTATCGCCGCCGTGCCCGCGCTCGCCGTGCTCGCCGGATACGCCGCGCAGAGTCTCTTGATCGAGTATGTTATACTCGCCGCGTTCGCGGTCACGGGCATCGCCGTCTATCTTTTGTCGCTCAGGCGGCAGGGGCGATTGCTCGCCGAGCGCGAACTTGACATACTCGAAGCAGTGACCGGGCGCGGCGACGACTGACCACAGGCCGCAACTTCTCGCCAACATGCGGGAGGCCAAACGCGCGAAAGTTTTTCCGGTCGCGCTTCGCAGAGCATTTTGATTCCAGAGGTGCGGCGCGCCTATTTATTACGGTTCATTTTGCGCGCGGCATCCGGGCGGGCTAATCCAACGGTGGAGCGTCCCCATCCAGACACAAATGGCACGCAGAAAATATCGCAGCACCCAGCCCGTCACGGAACGCTCTTTTCTAGAGTATCTTTCCACGCCAGCCCTGCAAACTTCCCGCATCGAACTGCTCCGGCTCGTGCGCGGCGGCGAAGACACTTATCTCGAACTCAAAGTCAAACTCTCGAACCCGGAGAAGATCGCGCAAGGCATCTGTGCGCTCGCCAACACGGGCGGCGGCGTGATGGTCTTCGGCGTCAGCGACCAACTGCGCGTCGAAGGCGTGGACGACCCGGAAGACGTGCGCGACGAAGTGGTGCGCATCTGCCGCGAACAAATCTCGCCGCAACTCGTCCCTTACATTGATCTGATCGCGTTTGACAACGGGCGGCGCGTCGTCGCCGTGGAGATCGAAGGCAAACGCCGCCCGTATCAAACGCGCGACGGGCGTTACTTCATACGCATCGGCGCGGACAAGCGCGAAGCCTCGCGCGAAGAACTCTCCGCGCTCTTGGACGAGGTGCGGCCTTTGCGCTACGAGAACGTCGCGCTGACGGGCGCGAGCGACGCCGACATTGACGAGGCGCACCTGTGGAGTTTCATCCGCGAGTTCTCCGGCGACGCCTTCGACACAAACGCGCCCGCGCAAGATTACCCGACCGCCGACGTGCTGAAACGCGATCTCCTGCTCGCGGCGGGCAACATGGACGTGGCCGTGCCCACCATCGCCGGTCTCCTGCTCTTCGGGCGCGACGAGCGCGTCGCCGAACTTCTCCCGCGCTCCAGCGTCACCGCCGTCCGCTACGCAGGGGACACCGTGCAGGACGCGGAGATCGAGCGCATCGTCCTGAAAGGCAACCTGCACACGCTCTACGAATCCTCCCTGCGCTTCATCACACGCTACTGCGACCTGCTGGATGCGAAACCGCGCACGCGCCAGACAGCATCCGGCGACGACGCGGCGGAAGAGTCCGTCCCCGTCGTGGCGCGCGCGAACTATCACCGCGCGGCTGTCCGCGAGGCCATCGCCAACGCGCTCGCGCACCGCGACCTCGCCCTGCGCGACCACACGACGCGCCTGCTCATCTTCGACCATTCGATTGAAATTTTGAACCCGCGCCGCACGACGGGTTTTGCGCCGCCCGCGCAAAAGGCCATCCGCTACGGCGTGCCGCAGCAACTCAACCCGCAACTGGCGGCCATCTTCCGCAGCCCCGCCTACGGCCTCGATCTGCCGCATGGCGGACTTCCCATGCTCCTGCGCCACGCGCGCCTCTTCTCCGGTCGCCGCGCCGACATCAACGCCTTCAACGACGAGTTTCGCCTGCGCCTGTACGGAATCTAAAAGCTGTCAATCGTGAATCGTAAATAGAAAATCGTGAATAGCGGAGAATGCTTACTCCAAACTATTCACGATTTACGATTCAGGATTGACGGCTTTTACGCCTTCGGAGCGTTGTAGAACTTGCGGTGCTGCACCTCGAATTCTTTGTCGTCGTAGACGCCGTCGCCGTTGATGTCCACTTTGACGACGATTTTGTGCTGCTTGCCGTCGCGCCGGTCGCCGGGGTTATAGCCGAGGCTGTACTGGCTGCGCATGAGCGCGTTGATGGAGGCGAGCGTGGAGCGCAGTTCGCCCTCGAAGGTGACGGGGAAGTACGCGCCGCCGGTCTCTTTGGCGAAGGTGTTGAGCTGGTTCTGCGCCTGTATGAGCGTCAGGCGTCCGGGGAAGCCGGTCAGCGTGTCGGTCGCTTCGAGCTGGTCGCTGTACTTTTTGTAAAAGAGATTGCCCGTGCCGATGATATAGATGGGCACGCCCGCGTTCTGCGCGATCTTGCGCGCCTGATCGTAGTTGGTCTTGCTAAACGTGTCGATGCCCGTGGAAATGAGGAAGACGGCGCGGCGGCGACCTTCGACGCTGGCGAGGCCGGAATATTCCGACTTCTCCGGCTGGTTCTCTTCGAGCACGACGGAATCGGCGCGGCCACCGGCCAGCGTGAGTTTCAACGCGTCGAAGAGATTTGTTTCGCGGAAAGCCGGGCGGTTGCGGATGAGCAGGTTGATAACCTGATTGATGCGCTGCGGGTCGTTGGTGAAATCGGTGAGCGGCGTCTGGCGCATGTCGTAGGCGATGACGGAAATGTAGTCGCCGCGCTGCACGGCGTCCTGCATGAAGAGGGCGGCGGGCACGATAAGTTCGCGTCGCCCGTCTTCGTAGCCGCCTGCTCCGTACGCGCTCAACGCCTGCGCGAGCTTGCTGTATTCGATGACGACGGCGACGTTGAGTTTCGCTTCCGGCGTAGCGAAGTTCGTGATCTGCTGCTGCACGCCGTCCTCGAAGACGGCGAAGTTTGCCTGTTTCAAGCCGCTGACGATCTGCTTGCTCTTTTTGTGAATGACGACCGTCTCGATGTTGACGAGGTTGGTGATGACCTTCACGACCTCTGCGTCCTGCGGCGTGTTGATGACATCTTTCGGAACTTCCTCGTCGGCCTTCTCGCCCTCCGGCTTCTGTTCGCCCGGTCGCTGGTTCTTCTTTTGCGGCAGCGTCTCAGGCTTGCGGCGCGACTGCGCGTGCGCGTCGAAACTACCGATGGGCGCGATGCTGGCGAAAACGAGCATGAAGACGGCGGCGATGGCCAGAAGGCGTTTCGGGCGGCTGTTGAGAGAGTTCTTCATAACGATACAAACCTCTTAAAACGAATTCGGGGCGGGTGGACGGTGATCTTATGAGCGACGCTCGGACAATAGTACGGCGCGCGCCGCCCGCAGAGCAAGAAAGGATTGGATGCGCGGAAGCGGGCGCGAGATGCCGCCCCCGTTCTCACGGCAAGGGCATCTCGCGCCGGAACAGACCCGAAATCGTAGCGGTTAGGGGCGTGCGGAACCCGTGATGGCCTCGGCCTCGACCGTCACATCATACGTGCCGGAGTTGTCGCCGAGGTTGCCTTCGTTGACGCCGAGGAAAAGCCGCCCATCGCGTTGCGCCGTGAATTCACGGCTCGCGCCGACGAAGATGAACTCGTCGTTGTCGTCGCCGATCACGGCGATGAGCGCGCCGGTCGGTTCGTTGCGCATGAGCTTGTCGCGGTCTGCGAGGCGGGGCAGCCCCGTGGGCGTGGACATATTGCCGCCGCCGAGAGAGACGCGGCCTGTCGCCGTGATGCGCAGGCGTTGACCGGCGCGCACCATCAGGCCGCTGTCGTTCCAGCCGTTCGAGGTGTTGTCGGCGCGCACGCGCAGGCGGATGGGAAAGAAGACGGGGGCGGCGTTTGTGGTCGTGCCCGTCGTGTTGTCGGCGCGGTCAATGGGCGTGGTGTCCGGCTGGGGGCGCGTGGTTGCGGGGGGCGAGGTTCGCGGGGCGGGGCTGCCGGAGAGGCCGTCGTTGTTCGCGTCGTCAATGCCGCCGCTGTTCCCGGCTGTCGTCGCGTCGGTCGCGTCGAATTCGATGGATTCGATGTCTTCCGAGTAGATCGTCATGCGGCTGCGCCGCCCACGCGCGCCCGCACCGATGAGCACGGTGAACTGCTGGTCTTTATAAGCGATGATCTGGCCGCGCACGACCGAGCCGTCGCGCAGGCGGATCGTGTCGGCCAACGCCGCCGCGCTCAAACTCAAGGTGAGGACGACGGCGAGAACCGCCGCGCCCAAGTTGCTCTTCTTCATAAGCCCTCCCGGAAACTGTGGACAACCGAACGAAATGTTTCAGCGGACGTTTACCAAACAGAGACACGCTTTGGCAAGCAGGAGAGTAGCATGTTGCACGAAAGGATGTCCGAACCGGGCGCGAAGGTTGCCCGCCGTCGCCGGGTTCGCGTTCTCAAGTCCCAAGTCCCAAGTCTCAAGTCCCAAGTCTCAAGTCTGAATGCTCGGCTAACTTGAGATTTGAGACTTGGGACTTGAGACTTGCCCCCGCTTCGTCTTTACCGCCGGGCTTTTCTTGGCTATTCTCTCTCTTTCAACTTGAGACGGAAGACCCGGGTTGCTCTTACACGGACTCCGGCGCGTGTGCATGCGGACGCCTGCCGGAAGCCTGCGGCGGAGAATTCTATTTAACACATCAGAGGAGTTTTTCTATGGCCTTACCGGCAAGGTATCGGGGCGCGGGCTATCGCGCGTGGCTCAGCGAAGACCTGAGCGCACTCATCGAGTCGAAGGATTTGAGCCTGTCGAATTTGCAGAAGGGCTTCGTGCGCTCGCGCTGGCTGCAACAGGTCTTGCGTCTGGATTACGAGTTGCAGAGCGCGCTCAAGAAATATCAAATTCTGCGACTGGCGACCGCGCTCGGATGCCTCGTCATCCTGATGCTCGTTAGCGTCGGGTTTGACGAAGCGCGTCTGGGCACGTGGGCTACTCCGGTGCGCTACCTGACGATCCTGTTGACGCTCGTGGTTTCGGGCAGCGTCGTCGTCGAGCACCTGTTCAACTTCGGGCAGCGTTGGCGCGACGCCGAGCAGAACCTTGAGCGGCTGCAAACAGAGGGCTGGCGATTCCTGCAACTGAGCGGCCACTACCGCCACTACGAAAACCACGCCGCCGCCTTCTCGGCCTTCGTCAATCAGGTGGAAGAACTGAGCCAGCACGAAGTTGAGGTTTACAGTTCGCGCGTGCTGCATGAGCGTAGGAAGGGAGGTAGAGCGAACGGCGACGCGGACAGCGTAAAAAAGTCGGAAGCCCCGACCGCCACGCAGGAGACGGCAGCGGGGCGGGGGGAAACTCCAACGGTTCCCGCGCGCGACCAGATCAGCCCGCGCCGCGTCCAGCTTCCACGGGGGCAGTAAGTTATCTCGCGCCCGTCATCACCTGGGAGACGCTCTTGGAGCGCGAACCCGCGCTCGGCGAGTTGCAGGTTGAGTTGTCGGCGGTGCGCGACGAGGGCGGGAACTCTTTCTGCGCGAACAAGTACTGGTACGTGCGCGTGGCCCCGCGCGTAGCGGAACTGGTCGGGGCGCAGTCCACGCGCGAAGACCCGCTTTTACGCGCGCCCGAAGCCTACACGCTCGCCTACGAAGTGCTCTACCGGCTGCTGCCGAACTGCCGCAACTGCGTCTGCGTGCCCTGGTGACGCGAAAGGGAAGAGGGAGGAAAGAGAACGCTCAAGAGATTGAGCGTTCTCTTTCCTCCCTCTTCCCTTTCTTTGCTCCCTTTCCCGCTAGGGCAGCACCGTCAGCTTCAAGCGTGAACCCGTCCGCCCGGCGCGGTAGATGCGCTGCGTGGCCTTCTGGAAGTCGGAGTCGCGCGCCTGATAGATGTTGACGAACTTCTGCGGGTTGCGGTCAACGAGCGGAAACCAACTGCTCTGAATCTGCACCATGATGCGGTGGCCTTTGCGGAACGTGTGGCTCGTGTCCGGCATTACGAACTCGACTTTGGTCGGCTGGTTCGGCACGAGCGGTTCAGGCCGCTCCCAACTGTTGCGGAAGCGCGCCCGCATCGGCTCGCCGCGCACGAGCATCTGGTAGCCGCCCATGCGCACGCCTTTCGGGTTCGGATCGGGGTCGGGCGTGGTGTCGGGGAACACGTCTATGAGTTTGACGACGAAATCGGAATCCGTGCCGGTGGAGGAGACGGTGAGGCTAGCGGTGACGGGGCCTGCGAGCGTGATGTCGCGCGTGAGCGGTTCAGTTTCATAGACCAGCACGTCCGGGCGGCGCGAGGCGAAACGCTGATCCTGAATCATGTAGTCGCCCGTCATGCCGAGGGCGATGCGGTTGAGGTGCGGCACGGGACGCCACGGGTCGCTGATGTACTCGTCGAAGGCGCGCGCGGCAGTAGTCGCCGGGGCGGTGAAGGAGAGACGACCGCCCGCGTTGAGATAGATAGATGTCTCTCGCGCCTGCTTCGGCGGCCAACTGTCGAACTTGCGCCAGCGGTTCGAGCCGGTTTCAAAGATATAAGCCTCCGGCAGACGCTCGTCGCACTTGTCTTTCAGCACGCACTGGAAGAACGGAAACTCGATCTTCTCACGATAAAACACGCCGGTCTTCTCGCCGAAGTTGATGTCGCCGAGCGTGTCGCCTTCCATGCCCGCCCAGCCGCCGTGCAGCCACGGCCCCATGACGAGCGTGTTTGAGATGCCGGGGTTTTTGCGCTCGATGGCCTCGTAGGTTTTGAGCGCGCCGTAGAGGTCTTCGGCGTCGAACCAGCCGCCGACGGTCATCACGGCGGGGCGGATGTTGTTCAAATACTGCGGGACGTTGCGCACCTTCCAGTAGTCGTCGTAATTCGGGTGCTGCATCATCTCGTTCCAGAAGGCGACTTGTCCCTTGTAAAACTTCTCGTTGACGTTCGGGAGCGTGCCCATGTCGAGTAAGAACTTGTAGCCGTCGGGCGTGGAGGGTTTGAAGACGGGCGTCGCCCATTCGGTCGTCGGCTGTGGCCGGGGCAGGCCGAAGGAGACAAAGAAGCCGAGCGTGTGCGTGAGAAAGAGCGTGCCGTTATGATGCCAATCGTCGCCGATGAACCAATCGGCGATGGGAGCTTGCGGCGAGCCGGCACGAAGCGCGGGGTGCTGGCTGAGCAGCCCCATCGAGGTGTAGAAGCCGGGGTAGGAGATGCCCCACATGCCGACGCGCCCGTTGTGGTTCGGGACGTTCTTTATGAGCCACTCGATGGTGTCGTAGGTGTCCGTGCTCTCGTCTATGTCGGTCGCGCCGGTCTTCTGCGGCTTGTGCGGGCGCACGTTGACGTAATCGCCCTCGGACATGAACGTCCCGCGCACGTCCTGATAGACGAAGATGTAACCCTCGCGCATGAAATGCGCGGACGGCCCCAGATTCTCCTTGTACTTGTCTTCGCCGTAAGGCGAGACGGCGTAGGGCGTGCGGCTGAACATGATGGGGTAGGTGCGCGAAGTGTCCTTCGGCGTGTAAACGGACGTGAACAGCCGCACGCCGTCGCGCATCGTGATGCGATGCTCGCGCTTCTGGTAGTTGGCCTTGACATCGAACTTCTCCTGCGCGCGCGCGTCGGGACAAGCGAAGACGACGACCGAGAGACAGGCGTAAAATACGACGCGGGCGGAGATGGATTTGATCGAGTTCATAGAGTCTCCTGACACGATTTAAAGTCGAAGGCGGCGCGGCGGGCTTCGGTTCGTGCGTCCGGCGCGGCTGCGTGCGAATTCGACGACGAGAATGTTCGGCGGCAGCAGCGGCAGTGGTAATGCCGCACATTGTAGGCGCGTCCGGCGGACGCGCGCCAGAGAGCAGGCGCAAAAAGTACGCTTTATCATACGGGCGTTTTCCGGCGATGGTTTCCCCTGAATTTATGAGTCCGGGCTGGCAGGCACGCGGCCTCGGCGCGAGCCTCCGCCGGTTCGCCCGGCGCGGGCGCGGGGCTGCACGCGCGCGTGCGGCCTTGTATCAACATAGGACAACGAAGCGATACGGTGTCTCACCTCTAAATGGTTCTCTGCGGGGCGCGCGGCGGGCGTCGTCAACGCGCCCTCGTCCTACGGAAATCGTAACTGCCTGTATTCCTTAAGTCTAAACAGTCCCGTTGAAATGAAGTCGGACGGCGTGGGCGGCTGGCATCAAGTTTGCTTTTATTGGAAGACAAATGAAACACAAAATGAACAGAGTGACTGGTTTCGTGTTGGGGCTGTCGGTCGTGTTCGGCCTGACGTTTTCGCCAATTCCAGCCATCGCGCAGCAAACCGCCGGACAACAACCCGACCCGCTGGACAGCATGCCGCCCAAACAGCGAGAGATGGTTGTCGAGTTTCAGGAGCGTGCGAAGGACTATTCCAAGTTGCGCGAAGCGATAGAAGGCAAGATGCCTAAACTCGACAAGCAGAGCACGCCCGAACAGATTCAGGCGCACAAGACCGAATTCGAGAAGCGCGTGCGCGAGGCGCGCACCGGGGCGAAGCCCGGCGAATTGTTTACGCCCGACATCGCAAACTACATCCGCGCGACGATCAAAGCCGAGTATCAGGGGACGGAGCGGAAAGAATTGCGCGAGACGGTGCTGGAAGCGGACACGAAGGGCGTCCCGCTGCGGGTCAATTACACTTACCCGGAGTCTCAAGAGTTGGTCGAGATGTCGCCCACGCTGCTTTTGAAGCTCCCGCAACTGCCGAAGCAGTTGAGGTATCGCTTCGTCGGTCGCAACCTGCTGCTCGTTGATCGCGAAAATGGTCTCATCGTTGATTACATGCTCAACGCGCTGCCCTAGAAACTCTGCACGCGAGAAGGGAAGATCATGAAACGTACTGTTACCTCTGTGCTGGCATTCGCCGCGCTCGTCTTCGGCGGCCTCATAGGAAACGCGCATGCGCAATCTTCTACTCCCGTCCGGGCGACGGGCGAGCAGGTGGCGACGGCTGCTGCGGCTGGCGCGCCGGTCAAACTCACACTGCCCGTCAAGGACGGCTCGGTGCGGTTTCTCGTCATCGGCGACACGGGGACGGGCACGCAGCAGCAACAAGAGTTGGCGGACGTGATGTTGCGCTACCGGCAAGCCTTCCCCTACGAGTTCGTCCTCATGCTGGGCGACAACATGTACGGCGGCGAGAAGCCAGCCGACTTCAAGTTGAAGTTCGAGAATGTTTACAAGCAACTGCTCGACGACAAGGTGACGTTCTACGCCACGCTCGGCAACCACGACGAATCGAACCAACGCTTCTACGAGCAGTTCAACATGAAGGGCGAGGAGTTTTACCGCTTCAAGCGCGGCAACGTCGCCTTCTACTCGCTGAACAGCAACTACATGGACAAGCGGCAGGTGAAATGGTTGGAGGAAGAACTGGCGAAGGACGACTCCGACTGGAAGATAATGTTTATGCACCACCCGCCCTATTCTTCGGGCGGCAAGCACGGCTCGTCTTCGGACTTGCGCAAAGTGGTCGAGCCGATCTTTTTGAAGTACGGCGTCAACGCGGTTTTCGCCGGGCACGAACATTTCTACGAGCGCGTCAAACCGCAGAAGGGCATCTACTATTTCATCTCCGGCGCGGGCGGCAAACTCCGCAAGGGCGACGTGAAGAAGGGGTCGCCGCTGACGGCGAAGGCGTTCGATACGGACATGTCTTTCATGCTTATCGAAGTCGCGGGCGACGAGTTGCACTTCCAGGTCATCTCGCGCACCAGCGCGACCGTTGACTCGGGTGTGCTGACGAAACAGCAGACGAACACGAAGACTTTGAACGCTTCCGGCCTGATGGTCTCCCCGAACCGGCAGGAGAGCGTGGCGAAGCCTTAAGAGGGGCAGGCCGAACCTGAACTAATCGTAAGGGACGGATACACAAGAAGCCCGCCGCCCGCATGCTGAAGTCAGCGCGCGGGCGGCGGGCTTGTGTACGCACCCCTTACTTTTTTTGGTCAGACGCTCTTCTGCCTGCCGTTTGCCCGGCAGACTTTCAGCGGGCGGCCATGCCGCGCCGGAGACTCGCCAGTTCGTTGATGCGCGCGCGCACCGCACTGCTCAACGTGCGCACTTCCGCGCGGCTATAGTTGGCGGCGCGGAAAGCGTCTGCGATCTGCCGGTTGCTCAGGCGCGAGAGTAGCTGGCCGACCCATTGCGCCTGCTCGACCGTGATGTCGTTGAACATCCCGCGTTTTTTGCCGGAAAACTCGAAATCAACCCGCCCGTCTTCTTTGATCTCGTCAATGAGTTTGTCGCCGCGGAAGCCGCGCGGGTCGTTGCGGCTGCGCGTGAAACGCCAGAGGAGCGGCCACTTGCCGGTGTCGCCGAGCGTCGCGCCGAGGTCGCTGATGGCGTAGCGAAGTTCGGCGCCGCCCTGTGTAGGCACGGCCAGCAGCACGTTGTTCTCGTCCTTGATGTCCCAGTTGTTCAGGAGCACCATCAACACTTTCAACCCCTGCAACTCGCGCGTGCCGATAAACGGGTTCTGCTCCCACTTCCAGTCGCCTTCGCGCTCGACGTTTTCGGGGCGCGCCTCGAACCTCACGTTCTGAAACGTGCCCTTGCCGGGGATGTGCACGCGCGGAACGAGATAAGTGATCTCCGTCATGTACCCGGCAGCCCAGAGCAGCCGCGTGGAGGCCGTCTCCGACTGCGCCTCCTTGCCGACCTTCGCCACCCACACGCGCCCCGCCGCGTCGCGCACGCGGTACTTCGTTGAGAATCCGCCCTTCTCCTCCTTGAGGAAGGTGAGCCGCCGCACGTTCGGCCTCATCCGCGCCCCGCCCGGCCCCAGCAACAAATTGCGCGTAGAGATGTCGCGCGGCTCCCGCCACAGCACGGGCGTCCCTTTCTTCTTCCCGGACTTTTCCTGAAACGCGCCCGCGTGCGACGCGCACGTCACCAACAGGCAGGCGGCGACAGCTACCAGCAAGAGTTTCCGTGTCAATAAAATCATGTTGACCCTTTCGTCCTTAAACTAGAGATTACCGGCGCGCCTGTGCGCCACCGATGAATTGTGCGGGGATGCCGCAGATTATATTCAACCGATACGCACTTGGTCTATCTCATCCACGCCCCGGCTCGCCCCGACGCCTGCCCGCTTTCAGCCCGCGCGCCCCGCGCGACCATATCTCTCTCAGCGTTGTCTTCTCCGGTTTGGTAGAATGTTGAGCGCACGCGGCGGGGCAATTCCGGCGTTAAGTTCCACCCTCATAAAGGAGACGAATTTTCTAAATGACGACTTTACACATCGACAGGCCGGAGGCGACCGAATACCTGCCCTACTACGGCAAATATGTCGCGCTCATCAAAGGCGATGACATCCTCTCGACCTTGAGAGATCAACTCGCCGAGACGCTCGCGCTGCTGCGCGGCGTGCCGGAGCCGCAGGCCGGGTTCCGCTACGCCGCCGATAAGTGGAGCGTCAAGGAACTTGTCGGCCACTTGATCGACAACGAGCGAATCTTCGCTTATCGCGCGCTCCGCTTTGCACGCAACGACAGGACGCCCCTCCCCGGTTACGAGCAGGACGACTACATCCGCAACGCTTCATTCGACGCCTGTTCTCTCGGCGCGCTCGCCGCGGAGTTCGAGAGCGTCAGGCGGGCGACGATTTTTCTGTTTGAGCATCTGGACGCGGAAGCATGGACGCGCGCGGGCGTGGCTAATGAAAGCGAAGTGAGCGTCCGCGCCCTCGCCTACATTATCGCGGGGCACGAGTTGCATCATGTGGGGATTCTGCGTGACAGGTATCTGTCCGTGGCGCAGCCGAGTTAACGAGCCGTCCGCGCGTAACGCACGGCAGCACTTATTTACGCGAAGAGATTATGAGTGATTTTGCCGACAACTTGCCGGGAGAATTAAGCGAGGCCGAAAAGCAGTTGTTGATCGCAGCCGGGTGGCTCAGGAGCCGTTACGGCTTGATGGCGGGGATGGAGGCCGGAAGCAAACTCAGTCGTGAAAATCTCGAAGCGTTCGGGCGCGTCTGGATGGGCGCATACCTCGTTAACTGGTCAGAGGCGTACCGCAGTTTAGTCTCGAAAGGTTATCTGGCGGAGCACGAAGGGGAGTTTTCGCTGACCGGGCAGGGAAGCGCGGCGAGAAAGGCGTTGGAAGTCGCCAACCCTTTGTGGTTGTATGAATACGACAACTTTTTCGGCAACGCGGAACAGAGCGATGCCCACGCGCTCTTTTGCGAGCGGGTCTACGGGAAAAACCTCTGCCAGCACGGGCTGGCCGACATCGCCCAGTTGGACAAACTGCTGGACGCTCTCCGTCTCGGCGAAAGCGACCGCGTGCTCGACGCGGGCTGCGGCAACGGTCGCATCACGGAACACCTCCACGAACTGACCGGCGCATTTTTCACCGGGCTGGATATTTCGCCGGAGGCGATCAAACAAGCCCGCGCACGGACGGCGGCAAAGAGCGGGCGTCTAACTTTCGAGGTCGGGAACATGAATCGCCTCGACTTCGAGCCTCAAACTTTCGACGCCGTGGTCGCCATAGACACGCTCTATTACGTGGACGATCTGGAAGAGACCCTGAGACAATTCGCGTCGGTTCTCAAGCCCGCAGGACAAATGGGCTTGTTCTACACGCAATGGATCAACGATCCTGCGGAGCGCGCCAGTCTCCTGCCCGAACAGACCTCTCTGGCGACGCTCCTGAAAAAGCGCGATTTGCAGTTTAGCTGGTTCGACCTGACCGAACTCGAAGCCACGCACTGGCGAAAGAAACTCGCCGTTCTTGAACAACTCAAGCCCGAGTTTGAAAAAGAAGGGAACCTCGGCCTCTATCATTACCGGCACAGCGAAGCGTTCCGCTACGCGAATTGGGATGCGGGCAAGCGCAGTCGTTATCTCTACCACGTCCGTCTCTAAAGCCTGTTAAGCACGGAATTCCTGTCGCAAGATCAGCATGGTTGGTGTTCACCTGAGCGGTTATGAAATTAAGAGGCAAAACTATGTCCGACGCCGAAAACGGCAATGCCGGAGGTCTGGCGAGAAGGGTTTTTCTGACCGGCACGGCGGCTGCGCTCGCAGGGCTCGCGCTTGGGGCGAAGGCCGCGGGGCTGCAAGCTTCGTCGAGAGCTTACGAATTTATCAACGGTCAATGGTTCGACGGGCAGGGGTTCAGAAACAGGCGTTTCTATTCCGTCAACGGAGTTTTGACCTCTAACAAACCCGCCCGGGTTGATTCCGTCGTTAACCTGAACGGCAAGTATGTGATTCCGCCTTTCGGCGAGGCGCACAATCACAATGTAGAAAACCCGGCACGCATCACTGAACTCGCCCGCAAGTATCTTCAGGACGGCATCTTTTACGTCAAAAATCCGAACAACCTGCCGCAGGCGAGAACGTCTCTGCTCGGCAAGATAAACATTGCAACGAGCGTTGACGCGGCGTTTGCCAACGGCGGATTGACCGCTTCGGGCGGACATCCGCTCGGAGTCGTCCGGCGCAATCTGGAACGCGGAGCGAAACCCGAGGACTGGGCTGAAGGCGGCTTTTATTTCATCATTGATAATCTCGCCGACCTTGATCGCAAGTGGGAGAAGATCGTGGCGGGGAAACCCGACTTTATCAAAACCTACCTTCAATATTCGGAGGAATACGAGAAACGGAAAAATGACGATGCCTATTTTGACTGGAGGGGGCTTAACCCCGCCCTGTTGCCCGAAATCGTCCGGCGGGCGCATCGGGGCGGCCTGCGCGTATCAACCCATGTCGAGACGGCGACCGATTTTCACAATGCCTTAGTCGCAGGGGTTGACGAGATAAATCACCTGCCCGGATTCAGACCGGAAAAGGACGACTGGAAGAAGTTTGACGCCTCACGCTTTAAGATTTCCGAGACCGATGCGCGGCTGGCGGCGCGAAACCGGGTAGTGGTTGTCACGACGCTCGTGTCCGCCATAGAACAGGCCTTACAGAAACAGGATGGCGCGCCTTTCGTCGCACTGCGCGACTTGCTTGTTCACAATCTTCAACTGTTGCAGAGACGCGGCGTGCACCTTGCGATTGGGAGCGACAGCTACCGGCAGACGGCTCTGGTCGAAGCCCTCAATCTATATAAGCTGGAAGCCTTTGATCATCGCACGTTGCTTAAAATGTGGTGTGAGGCAACTCCGTCGGCGATCTTCCCCAAGCGCAAAATCGGTCGCTTGAAAAACGGATATGAGGCCAGTTTTTTAGTGCTCAACGACAACCCGCTGCAAGACTTCGCAAACGTCCAGAAGATCGACAGGCGATTCAAGCAAGGGGAGTTTTTGTCGCTGTAAGCGCGGCGCGCCCCGGCATACGCCGTCAAACAATCTATAGCCGCGCACGGACGTACACACGCCTGAGAATAGCGCAGCCCTCAACCCGGAGACTTGTGTGCCCGGGCAAGTGAGCAGAGACACGAAACAGGAGACTTTTAAATGAGAATCAAAACTTTGATGATGGCAGCGGCGCTCACGCTGTTCTTTCCCGCCACTGCTCAAATCGCACGGGCGCAGAAGGACGGCGAGGCGCAGATGGTCAGCTTCGACGAGAACAACTGGCCGACCCTCAAATTTGCTAACAAGCGGGACGCGCCGGAGTGCGGATTATTCGTCAGTTATGCGCTGACGGATAATCAAGAAGAGTCCTTTGTGATAAGAGTCGCCCACCTGCATCAACGCGCGCTTTGGGGGAAGTTTAAATTTCCCGAGGACGGATGGCTGTACGTTACGCCGTCACGGATCATCTTTATGGTTGAGAAAGGAGACAACTCGCACGCGTTTGACGTGCCGCGGACAGATTTAGAGGATAAGCCCGCCACCAGATTCCGCATGTATTTTGTGGGCGTCCAGATCAACCTGAAAGAGAGGCTTCCCGCATCGGACAGCCGAGAGCAGAAGTTCGTCGCTTTTATGACCAAAGACAAGAAATGCCGGGTGGATAATCAGAAGCCCTACAGTAAGTTTCTTGAACGCACGGTTAGCGACTTCGATGGGGCGATGGCCGAGTTTAAGCAACTCACAGCTTCGCTGAAGCAAGCCGGTAAGATTCAGCTGGCACCGGCATTTGTGTTGCCGCCTGCCCGCCGTGCTCTCCGAACGCCGTAGCGGACCCCGCTCAAGCCATTATGGAACGGATCAAACCCCGGACGTTTATCAACCGCCTACGACGCTGCTGGCCAAGTCGTTCAACCCGACGCCTCGACAGCATGGCTTTGGCTCTACACTCTTGAGAATAATTATGTCCATACATCGCCGGTTACTCCTCGCTTGCGCGCTCGTGTGCAGCACGGCTTTCATTGCGCTCGGCGCGTCGAGTAGTCAAGAGAAAGGCGCGCGGCGCACAGGCATTACGCCGACCGCTTCCATCTCGCTTGAGCCTTGCGAAGTGCCCGGCGCGAGAGAGAACGCGAAGGAGAAGGTGCTCTGCGGGTCGTATGAAGTCTTCGAGAACCGTGCGGCGAAGAGCGGTCGCAAGATTAAGCTCAAGATCGTCGTTTTCCCGGCCACAGGTCAGGATAAAGCGGATGACCCCTTATTCTACATACCGGGTGGCCCCGGTTCGTCTGCCACGGAGGATGCGCCCTACATCGCGCAGGAATTTGCGAAGATTCGCGCGCGGCGCGATCTCGTCTTTGTAGATCAGCGCGGCACGGGAGGCTCCAATCCGCTCAACTGCGATTTTTTCAATCCCTCAGACCCCTCAAGCTATCTGGGTTTCTTCTTCCCGCTCGCAGACGTGCGCAAGTGCCGCGAGCAATTAGAATCCAAGGCCGACCTCAAGCTCTACACGACCCACATTGCGATGGACGACTTGGACGAAGTGCGCGCCGCGCTCGGATATAAGCAAATTAATATTAGCGGCAGCTCTTACGGCACGCGCGCCGCGCTAGACTATCTCAAACGCTATCAAAGCCATGTCCGCACAGTCGTCCTGCAAGGCGTCTCTCCGACCAGTCAGGTGATGCCGCGTGATTTTCCGCAGCACACGGAGCGCGCGCTCAACGGAGTTGTGGATGAGTGTCTCGCGGACGGGGCTTGCCGTGCCGCCTTCCCCAACCTGCGCGCCGAGGTGAAGGCCGTGCTTGAGAGATTACTGCGTGGCCCCGTCGAAGTCGAGGTCGAGCACCCGCAGACCGGCAAGAGCACGCCTGTTAAACTCTCGCGTGATCTCGCAGCAGAAGCTATTCGCTACATGCTCTATCAGTCGGGCGCGGCGAGCCGCCTTCCCCTCTTCATACACTTAGCCGCGCAAGGCAACTTCGTGCCGCTCGCCGAGTCCGCACTTTTTTACCGCCGCCGGATCGTCGCGACAGGCAGCAACGGCATGTATCTTTCTGTGACCTGCGCCGAAGACCTGCCCTGGGTCAGACCCGGCGAAGCCGAACGCAACGCAGCAGACACCTTTCTGGGCGACTATCGCTTTCGACAGCAACGCGCGGCCTGCGCTCTCTGGCCGCGCGCGGAGATTCCGAAAGGCTATAGCGAACCGACGCGCGCCAACGTGCCCGCGCTGATTCTCACCGGCCAGTGGGACCCGGTGACACCGCCTGTTTACGGCGACATGACGGCCAAATATCTTCCCAACAGTTTGCATCTCGTCGTCCCGCATGGAGGCCACGGCTTCGGCGGTCTTGACGGCCTCGATTGCATCAGTAATCTCACCGCCGACTTCGTCAATCGCGGCACGACGAGCGGACTTGATACCTCCTGCGTGAAAAACATCCGTCGCAAAGGCTTTCTCCTGAAGCTTGCGGCGCCGAGAAGCTGACCCTCCCGTGAAAGCGTCCCGAAACAAAAACAGCCGCATTGCTGCGACTGTTTCTTGTTGAATCTTTTGGTGGAGCAGAGGAAGGTCGAACTCCTGACCTCCGCATTGCGAACCAATTACATCGAAAAAATCGAAGTCACTGATTTTGCTACGAGTTGCAGCCCCGGGCAAAATCAAGCTTTTTTCTCTCTTATTCCCGCGAGTTCCCGCGCTCTCCCGCCACTTCTCGGAATTCCTGCCACAATCCTGCCACAATCGCTGCAGCCGGTAATGTTCTAGCAGGCTTCTCATTAGTCATGTAATCTGCTATATGCCGTGCGCTACTCTCAACATTGAAGGAGGAAGCAATGAGCATCCACCGCCCTCACCTCTATAGTTTGTCTCTTAAAGCCCTCAGCCAGCTTATCTTCATATGTGTACTATTTACAGGGCTTGCCGTAGCGCAGGGGTCAGATTCTGATAAGGTACAATCCCTTATTGTTCAACTAAGTCACCCTGACTTAAATAAACGTTTGTGGGCAGCTAATTCTCTTGCAATGATGGGTGACAAGGGTACCGAGGCGGTGCCGCAGTTGATCGAAATGTTGAAGACTAATGATGAGAATGTCGCCCTCATCGTTGTCCTAACCCTCTCAATGCTCGATGAGAAATCTGTTGTACCTCACCTGATTAATGTCTTGAAATATCCTGATGCACGTGTCCGCGAGCGTGCAGCTAATGCCCTCGAACGTATGGGACGAGGAGCAAAGGGGGCTGTGCCTCAGTTGACTGAAGCATTGAGCGATCCTGATGAAAATGTGCGTATTTCCGCGACTATAGCACTCGGTAAAATAGGAGAAGGGGCAAAAATAGCTGTTCCTCGGATAGCCCAAATGCTTAAGGACCCCGGTACGGAACTTGACCGCGAGGCCGCGATTCTTGCGCTCACGGATCTCGGAGAGGTAGCCGAAGAGGCAGTACCTCATCTGGTGGAAGCGTTGAACAATCCCGATGAAAAGGTCCGCAGATCGGCAGCTGTTGCCCTTGGAAAAATCGGGAAAGGGGAACAGCTGGTCGTGCCTCAACTGATCAAAGCATTAGGAGATCCTGATCCCGGAGTCAGGATGTTCGCAGCCACATCTTTAGATCAACTTTCAACCATATTAGCTCGCGAAAAAAAGACGGAGTTTAGCGATGACTTAAATACTGCCGCAGATATCATGCGGAACTCTATAGAACCTAGTGTGAATAAATATGCAGACAGCGTTCAACAAGCCAGCGACCTCTTAAAATTACAGTGGTGGGAGCAGTTAAAACAATGGGTGTTTACTCATCGTACTATCAGTTTACTTATCATTGCCTATCCCTTGCTGCTGCTGACCTGGTTTGTATTTTTATGGCTCCGCCCGTTATGGCTGCTGCATATTAATGAAGCGCTTGCCAAAACTACTGACGTTAAGCTTCCGGAGAAATTAGGTGGCTTCAATGTGGCACCTCGTTATCTAATCCTAGTAGGACTCTTTCATTATCATTCAAGGGTGCTCGACGCCTGGGTCACTAAATACATTAGTTCCGCGCAGAAGATGTTCTCAGACTTACCGACCGTGGAAGAGCGGAAGATTTACGTGCCTCTGCCTGTCGTTCTCGGCAATGAATCTGAGGCCGACTTGTCACCAAGTAAGTTGAGACCACTACTCTCCCGCAGTCTGCTTTGTCTGCAGATCTGGGGGGAAGGCGGGGTTGGTAAGACGAGCCTGGCCTGCCGGCTCGCACAATGGGCGATGTCTCCGCAGAAAGAGGCCAGGCTGAATGCCGATCATCTCATGTTGCCCCTACTGCTTGAACAGGATTTAGTCATCCAGGATAAAGACGCGGAGCACCCCTTATTCAAAGCAATTAGTCAGCAAGTCAGAGTGATGATCAATGAGGATGATCCTCCGCCCACGGGGCTGCTCCGGCAACTGCTGAAGAAGCGGCGCGTGCTGGTCATCATCGACGGGTTCTCCGAGATGAATAAGGCATCCCGCACAGCCACGCTCGCCGGCATCACTGATTTGCCCGTCAACGCGAGCATCATAACGACCCGCTCGGACGAGCAGCTTGGCGGCATACCTAAAACGGAGATGAAGCCGCTCAGGGTGAAAGGGAATCGGCTGGCGACATTCATGGAGGCGTACCTCACAGCCCGCAGAAAGCGAGACCTGTTTGAGGATGAGGAGTACTTCGAGGCCTGCCGCCGCCTGTCTTTAATTGTCGGGGACCGTGATATCACGGCTCTCTTGGCGAAGCTGTACGCCGAACAGATGATTGCCCTGAAGGAGGGGGCAACCGACGGCGATGCGCCGGAGAACATCCCCGATCTGATGTTGAGCTACCTTAATGATCTCTGTCGTGGCGCGGGGCCTGATGACCCTGACATCCGTGTGGTGCATGAGGCAGCTAAAAGCATTGCTTGGGAATGTCTGAAGAAGACACTCAAGCCAATGCCGGCGCGACGCGATGACGTGCTCTCTGCCTTAGGTGGGGAGGAGAAGGGCAAGCCGCTTCTCAAGTACTTAGAGGAGAAGCTCAAGGTGGTTCAAACGGTCGGGGCGGGCCGAGACCGGGTACGTTTCGCGCTCGACCCACTGGCCGAGTATCTGGCCGCGATGCACCTTATGAACGAGCAGGGCGATGATGAGCTAGCGTGGCGCAATTTCCTGGCACAGGTTGATGAGCAGGGAGGTGAGCCGGAAGATGTTGAGGGCTTCTTACTCGCAGTGCGGGATTGTTGTCTTGCCAAAGAGAAAGATATGCCAGGACTAAGAACGATTGCCGACGAACTCGCGACAAGAGCTGGTGTCAGCCCCGAGGAGAGTAATCGATACAAAATTGAAAGAAGGGTCAGACAACTCAAGATACGTCTGAAATACTCAGAAGATAAGGACCGCTCTAATGCCGCGTGGGAATTAGGTTCGATAGGCAATCCGGCAAAAATTGCCGTTGTAGATTTATGCACGTTATTAAGGGATCAGAATGTTGGTGTTCGCAGCAGCGCCATTGGTGCCCTTGGGAAGCTCGGAAAGGTAGCAACAAGTGCCGTGCCTCAGCTGCTCGAAGCATTAAAAGATCCTGATGAAAATGTCCGTGCGTACGCAACTGGTGCTCTCACGAGAATAGGACGTGAGGCAAAAGAGGCCGTCGTGCCGCAACTGATCGAAGCATTGAAGCACCCCGAGGCAGATGCCAGAAATAATGCAGCTATTGCCCTTGGGGCAATTGGTGAAGAAGCACCAGAGGTCGTGCCGCCTCTGATCGAAGCATTGAAGCATCCTAATGCAATTGTCCGCAGTAATGCAGCCAGCACCCTTGGGTATATCGGGAAAAGAGCGAAAGGAGCTGTTCTTCAGTTGATTCAATCCTTGAAGGATCATAATGCTGATGTTCGTAGTAATGCAGCCTATGCTCTCGGGGAGATAGCGGCAAAAGAGGCTGTACCTCAGTTAGTTGAGGCATTGAATGATCCTGAGGCAGAGGTCCGTAGTTATGCAGCTAATGCCCTTAGGAACATTGGAAAGGATGCAAAAGAGGCAGTGCCATCGCTGATTCAAGCCTTAAAGGATCCGGCCACATATGTCCGCATTGATGCAGCTAGAGCTCTCGGGGAACTCGGAGGGGATGCGAGAAAAGTCGTCGAGCTTAAGCTAATTCAAGCTCTGAAGGATAAGGATGATGGTGTCCGCCGTAGCGCAGCTGAGGCCCTCAGAGGGCTTCGTGTACTTGGAAAATTTGAGGATCTGGATAAATGAGGTGGTGCCTTAGCTGATCAACATCTGCGGGTCCTTCCCAGACAGTAATACTTTGAGGGTGAACGCCCCACCTCACGGGGTCTCCAGCAATAGAAATTAGTGCTGTTCCATCAACATCTCATCCCTTTATCACTATAATGAGATCCTAATTAGCATCATCAAATGGTAATGGCAGAGTGTGCACATCTAGCGAAGGCTTTGAACTCCCTTCATCGACCATCTCGTCATCATCGAACTTAGAGTACTTATGAAGATCATCCAAAAGTTCTATTAGCCCTTGAACAGTTTTTCTTGAGCTATAGATACCTATGATAGGCTCTAGAATCGGTTGCCATTCTTCGTACTCGGCCCGACAACTTTCGGGCTCGTCTTTTAAATAGTCGAATGCACCAGGGCAAATTGAGCCATAAAAACCTTCGCTAAGTTGACTATATGCGTGTTCAATGCCAGATGCGTATTCTTCCAGTCTACTGCTGTGCGGTGTCAGGGTGCGCTTAATTACTTCATCTGCAACTGTCTGAAGAAAAATGCGTGGAGCCACGTAACCAAGGCAGGAGGCTGCACTTTCGCGGATAGTCCTAGATGGGTGACCCAATAAATTTTCAAGTACATCTGTTATATCGGAGCTTTCAAATTCATCTATTGAGGAATCTCTGTGGAGTTTCGCCATCGCTTCAAGCACTTCGCCCCCGATAGTAGCTTCCTCTAAAGAATAGTCTTCACTAGTAGAAAGTAGCCCAACGACGAACTCTTCTAAAGAAGAAGTGTCCGAAAGTGCTTTTGCAAGATAGTCACCAGTGTAATCAAGTACTGACACTAATCTGCCAGCTTCAATTCTTACTAGACTGTCCCTGCTTTCCTTGACTAGACGTAAGGCATATTCAATCCACTTATCTTGTCTCTGGCCTTGTCGATTACAAATTTCATAGAGAGATTCCAAGAGGATCCTTGTAATTACAGGATCGTCATAATCTGGTAATACCCCATCCTTAGATTGTATTAGCTCAATATGTCTTGGCTGACTGAAAAACCAGCGGAGAGCATCAGGCCCAAGTTTTGAATGTGCAATGAGCGAAAATTCTTCGGTAATATCTGTGCTTAGCTGTAACTTAGACAACCAATTTTGTACCCAATAAGCAATAATGAAATCCCTTTCCCTGCCATAGTAGAAATCGATAGACGGTTGCTCGTGTTCATTCGACACCTCAGCTAAAAGTGCAGTCTCAAAAAAGCCAGCTGGAAGTTTCTCAACAATTGGAATGTCCAAAAGTTTTGCTGCACTCTCAAGGGCTAATGGAGCCCCATTAAAGAGCATCTCTTTGGCCAATGTTGTTAGGCAAGCGCGAATATTATACCGCCTTAAATCTAAGGCTCGAGCTGCTTTGTCTTCTATAATTCTTTTTAATAGATCTGGTTCGTCTAGAACTGCGGGTAATGTGTCGCGTTGATATAGTTTCATTGCCACACCTAAGACGTATGGCTCCATTACCCTCCTATGTTCTTTAGTTACTATTACATTATACGCACCAGCGTATTTACTGTAAGCTTCAGCAACCTCTGTATGAGAATACTTTCTTATTGTTACGCTACTCCAAACTGGTAATTCAATATTCGCGTTTATCTGTATCAGATCTGCAGCATCTCTATTAATCGAAGCTTCTTCAGCGATAAAAGAAGGGTTACCACCATACCCTCCTAGTAAGCGACTTGCAGCGACATTGGTTAGACTAATTACGATCTGAATCTCATCGCATTTTAGCCTCTCACAATCTGAATCAATATCATTAGCAAGTTTTACATTCGCTTCGTTCCAGCCATCAATAAATAGGGTAAGTTTAGTATTTGATCTCCGAAGGACATTCCTTAACTTACTGAACACTAATTGAGGAGATAGTGGCGTTTCACCTAGCACCCATTCGAAATCCTCGGAGATCTCTTGAAGTAAACTATGTCTTACTCCTATAGCAGGATAAAAAAGGCTGGGCTTACCTTGTGCTAGCCGTTCTTCGATCACATGACAGATGAAGTTGGTTTTCCCGACCTGTGGTGATCCTTTAACCACAACTACCCGCCGGGTTTCATTATCTAATAGATCTAAAAGCCTTTCCTTAGCATCCTTACGCTCGATATATAATGATGGAATATATTTTTTGCCAGAATTCAGATCATCACTTCTTAGACGACTCATACGAAAAGATGTCTGTGCTGTGCAATAGGCAATAAGATTCTCTGAGGATAATGATATTAGGGAGTCAAGAGCTTCTGAACGAAGCAATAAATCATTACCGCTCACTTTAAAGCCTGCTCTTACGTGCGGATGATCTACCGGTATCGTATCCCCGTCGATTTGTTCCTTTGTTAGACTGTCGAATATTTTTGTCTCACCACCATTAGTGAGAACTACGAAGGGAGCAATATTACCTTCCTGTAAGAGGCGGGCATAAGATATGCCTTGATCGCGAGCATCATCATCAAGTGGTTCATCCGGCGCTTTGACTTCAATAATGAACAGATTTTGACTATCACTGTTACGAACGAGTATATCTGCCCTCGGGTAAAAAGTTTGTGGTTCTGGCTTCTTTTTTGCGGACGCTGAAGAAGATGACTTTGTAAGCTCGCCTTTTTCCACCAGAAAAATCGACCTGCCAAGACGAATGGAAAATGTATACTCGATATGAATATCTTTGGCGCTAAAACCATGCCCGCGCAGCCACATCGCTACAATTTTTGTCCTCAAATCGTCTTCAGAATATTGAGATAACATCTTGGTCATGACTACATTTTGATGGATATGAGCATGAGCTATCGGGAGTTAGCTGCGACTGTCGATATTGGATGCTCGTCTCAGGAAGGACAAACATGAGATTAACAATTCATCAAAACTGAGGCTGGGAGACTCCGTTATGAACTTGTGAGTTACACCTGCCGAACAGGGCAGCGGGCACTTATAGCTTCAAATCCTAAGGTTGTCATAAATCCACGTCAGAAATTAAATCCCGTAAAGTTCTAATATCTTCAGTCGCTGCTTGAGTAATTCGACTGGCAGCAGATCATCCTCGAATAAACTCCACGTCATCATCCGCCCGATCATCTTCTTGGGTATCAGCGCCACCAGGGAGAAGGCTCTCGCCTCATCTTCGACCTTGCTGACTGAATCATCGGAGAAGAAACACGTGTCCGGGGCGTGGAAGATGTGGTGCCCGAGTTCGTGGAAGAGAACGCGCAGGCGCTCGAGGCCGCGCAGGCGAGCGTTAATGATAATCGTGGGCGGCCCGAACTCGTGAGTGTAGAGGCCCTTCCACTCCATATCGTCGTGATCTATCTCGACGAGTAACACGCCGAGTTTCTTGCGGAGCCGTTGGAAGTCCACTTCTGATAGTGCCCGCCTGTTCCAGCCGATCCTAAGCCTTTTTGCTTTTCTTGCGAGGTGAATCATTGGCCTGCTCTTGGAGCATGCGCTCGACCTCACGCCGGGCGATCTCCATGATGGTTTCGAACTTCGTCATCTGCTCGGGAGTGAGTTTTTGAGCATCGTCGAATAAGGCGGCATATCGCCAGTTCTTATACTCAGGGTTGTTAGTCGGAGAGTTCCCCTGAGCTACTGCAAATACCTCTTCCTCTGGCACACCAAGTCCCTTTGCTAACCCTCGGAGCGTGCTAGCCTTTACATCTTTGCTACGTAAGTTCACGACATCAAAAACGGTCGTGTGACTAACGAGTCCGCCGGAGCGTTCTGCTACCTGGCGGAAATTCAATCCTTTTTCATTCATCGTTGCCCTAACAAATTCTGACAGGGCTTGCAGTTGGGCGCTCACAACATTCTGTTTACTACACTTTACGTTGGGCGCAACCAATCTTTTGTAAGACAGACTTGACATAGGTATTATGTTGGGCGTACTTTACAAATCGTTGGGAGGACTTGTGGTGTATAGAGACGACAAAATCCGCTCAGAAATGGCCATTCAACAGCTTCATGATGATGACATGGCCGCGAAGACCGGTCTCACCCGGCAGACTATTGCACTACTGCGGAAGGGTGAGGCTAAAGACGTGAAGCTCTCAACTTTGGATGCCGTCGCCAAGGCACTCGGGAAAGAAGTGCATTGGCTCGTCGAGCCGAGACCGGAGCCTGAGGTGCTGAGAGCGTGAGGCGCGCGCTTCATGCCTTCATTGTGCGGCGCGGAAGGGCGCGCATCTAGTTTTAAATCCGACTTAATTCCAACCGAGCGTTGAAGGGGCGCAGAGGCGGATGAATAGGGAGCAGCAGGAGATGGAATCCTGGCAACTCAACTATACGGCGGCCTTCGACTATCTCAAAGGCATCGCCACCCGCATCGGCAAGTCCTACGAGTGGTGCAGAAGGCAGTGCCACGCGCCGGCAGATCATCCGGACTATTACGGGGCCTTCCTGGTCTGGTGGTATGCCGTCTTAGCCGTCAATCCGACAGGCGCAGACCTCTACATCAACGATCTCATTGCCAGAAGAGATGCCGCACGCTGCCCTGGTGAACTGGCCGAGGCCGAGTGGTCAGAGGCCGTGGCCGCCGCTGCTGAGGAAGTAGGGCAGGGCATCGCCGTGGCCACACGTAGGCGCGACGCTGCCCTGATTGCGAAAGAAGTCTCGGAAGGGATTGAGAA
>DASPJG010000367.1:0-2624 GCA_035628755.1 Pyrinomonadaceae bacterium | reverse complement strand
GCGAGAGGTAGTAAAAAATGAGGCAGCCGATCCCCGAACCGAGCGTCGCCGCGAGCACGTAGATGGGAACCCACGCGGGGCGCGCGGTTGAGAGCAGGATCAACACGGCGTCGGGGCCGCCGGGCAGCGGGATGAGCGCGGAGTCAAGCAGCGCGATACCGAAGAGACCGAATGCCCCGTAAGCGAGCAAATATTGCGAGACGGAAGTCAGGCCGTTAGTGATCTTTCGCAACAACCATTTCAAAATTGAATGTTCCCTTCCCTGATACTGCCGGGCGTCGTCCGTCGCTGAATTATGAAAGCGTGGTTGACGAACGCGCATCCGCCTTACCCTGCGGGTCTGCGGACTCGACGTGGGTTTCGGTCTCCCCGGCCTCCGGCTGCTCCGCGCCGGTCAAGCGTTTCTTGATGAAATAAATCGCCAGCCCGACGACGCACAGGGCGGCCACCACGCCGAGCATCTTCAACCCGTAGCTCTCGATGAACGCGAGCACGTGCCTGCCGTAGTAGACGGCGAGGATGCCTTCGACGTAGTAGCGAACGCTACGCGCGATCATGATGGTGAGCATGAAACGCCAGCGGGGATATTCGAGCGCGCCCGCCGTGGCGACGAAAATTTTGAAGGGCATCGGCGGCGGCAAGAGCGCGGGGATGGCGAGCGTGAGAAAGCCGAAGCGCGCGTAGGCGCGTTCGACGCGCGCGATGTTCTCGTCGCTGAAACGCTTGCGCAAAACGGCCTGACCGCCGCGCTGCATGATCACGTAGAGCAGCATGCAGCCGATGACCGAGCCGAGCGCGGCGAAGAGCGGAAAATAAAATGCCGCTTTCGGGTCGCTGTAGCAGCGCATCACGACGAGGTAGTCGTTGATTTCCGGGAGCGAGAGAAGCGAGGAGTCGAGCGCGCCGATGATGACCATCGAGGGCGCGGCCACGTAGATGGGCACTTCGACAATGAACCTTTGCAGCCCCTCGGCCACGCCGCGCAGCCATTGCCCTAGCCCGTTAATCAGAAGAAGCATAGACACAGTAGTGAATCGTAAATCGTAAATCGTGAATAGACAAAGCGCGGAGGTTTATCCATTCACGATTTACGATTTACGACTCGCTGTTTTATTTGACCGGAGTGAAGATCGAGGGGGTATCGTAGGTAACGCCGAAGGTGACGCCGGAGCGCGGGCTGAACTCGGTCAGGCCGGCGATGCCCGCGAAGTCGAAGCGGAGGCCGGAGGCTTTGATTTGCAGGCCGAGCCGCGCTTCCGATTGCGACTCCGTGCCGAGCGGGGCGCGCCCGCCGCGCGTGTTGGCGCGACCGTTGATCTCGCCCGCGACGTTGATCTGGCGGTTGACACGGACGATCCCGGCGACGCCGTAGAGCAGCATATCGTTCTGCGTGAAGGCGTCGGTGGGCGCGGTGAAGATGCCGAGGCCGAGATTGCCGAAGAGGTTGACGCGATCTTCGCGCCCGAATTTCTTGCCCAGCAGGATCGTGCCGAAGGCGTTCGTCTGGTTGATGCCGATGCCGCGCCCTTCGCTGGAGTTGGGCAGTTCGACGCCGAAGCGAAAGCCGAGCGACGGCGAGCGGCGCGTTTCGTTGCGCAGCTTGATTTTGGTGGAGAGACGAAAATCGCCCGTGTCGTTTGTGGAATCGGTGCGCGAAGTGTTGAGCGGGACAGCCGGGTTGGGCGAGACCGAGTTGATGCTCAGGAAGTTTTGGAGCACGCCGTCAATCTGAAACTCGACGTTTGGCGACAGGCCGATATTGATGCCGACGACGCCGACGCGCGTCAGGTCGCCGCGCAGACCCGAGACGGGAAACCGTGCGTCCTGAAAAAACTCGATGCCCGCCTCGATGCGCGCCGAACCGGGCGGGATGATGTCAACGTCCTCGGTGATGAGCGGGCGTTGCTGCGCGGCGGCAGAGATGGCGCACATGAGCGTGAACACGAGTGCGGCGCAAAAGCGTATAAGATGAAAGCGGCGAAGCGGCATAAGAAGTTGGGCGTCGGTAACGTCTGTTTCAAGGTTGAGGCGCGGCGGGCGTCTATCGCCCCGGGCGCGCGTTCGAACCGGACTCACGGCGGATTGTAGTGGCTTCGTTCGCGGAGCGTCAACGTTTCAGCCTCGCCGGTGCAAATTTTTGGAAGAAATATCCGCGCTGCTTCGTCTAAGGGGTCGTGAGCCTTGCGAATGCAGCGTTGGGGATGGAGCTAACGGCGGTGACTGATGAACGTCCGGTTGAAGCGCGCGTCGTCGAATCGTGCCAGCAGGGCGACCGCGAGTCCTTCCGCCTGCTCTTCGAAACCCACAAAGACAAGGTTTATTCCATCGCGCTCTATTTCTTCGGCGGCGACGCCGCGCTCGCCTCCGACATCACCCAGCAGGTCTTTCTCAAGCTCTTCACGCGCATCGGCCAGTTTCGCCACCAGTCGGAATTTACGACGTGGCTCTACCGCCTGACCACGAACACCTGCATTGACGAGCAGCGCAGGCGACGCCGCTTTAGCCCCTTTCCCGAAACCTTCGACGCGCCCGCCAAAGCGCACCCGCCGCTGCCCGCCGCAGAGGCGCGCTTCATGCGGCTTGAAATGGCCGATTCCGTGCGCGCAGCCATCGCGTCGCTCAAG
>DASPJG010000366.1:0-3525 GCA_035628755.1 Pyrinomonadaceae bacterium | reverse complement strand
GCGAGGTTGGCATCGGGACATTGTTTGAGATGGTCAACCAGATTGGCCGTCTGGGCGTCCAGAGCGGTTTCGGATTTGGCCGAGAGAATGAGAAGTTGTCGTGACCTTGCAGGAGCGGGCGCGGGCTGCTCTCGCGCTTCTTCGAGAATGACGTGTGCGTTCGTTCCCCCGATACCGAATGAACTGACGGCGGCGCGGCGCGGATGCCTTCCCGCTTTCCACTCGGACAGAACGTGGTTGACGTAGAAGGGACTGCTCTCGAACTTAATCTCCGGGTTCGGGCGGTTGAAGTGCAAACTCGGCGGGAGCAACTTGTGTTTGAGTGAAAGGGCGGTCTTGATCAATCCGGCCACTCCGGCGGCGTTGTCCAGATGCCCGATATTGGTTTTGACCGAACCGACGGCGCAGAACTGCTTTCTGTCCGTGCTCGTGCGAAACGCCTCCGTCAGCGCCTTTATTTCGATCGAGTCGCCGAGAGGGGTCGCCGTGCCGTGCGTCTCGACGTAGCCGATGGTGTCGGCGGCCACGCCCGAAACCGATTGCGCCGCGAGGATCACTCTCGTCTGCCCCTGCACGCTCGGAGCCGTGTAGCCGGTCTTCAAAGACCCGTCGTTGTTGATGGCGGAACCGCGAATCACCGCATAGATGTGGTCGCCATCGGAGAGCGCGCCGGACAGTTTCTTCAACGTCACGATGCCTACCCCGTTGCCTCCGACCACTCCCCCGGCTTGCTCATCAAACGCGCGCGTGTGCCCGTCGGGCGATAAGGCTCCCTCTTGTACAAAATAGCCTTTGTGAAAGGTGTCTATCGAGACGCCGCCGGCCAAAGCTATGTCGCACTCGTAGTTCAGCAAACTCTGGCAGGCGAGATGGACAGCTACGAGCGAAGTCGAGCAGCCGGATTGAATCGTGACGCTCGGCCCGGTCAGGTTCAGTTTGTAAGAAACCCTGCCGGTGAGCGAGCCGCTCAGGGCGATTTTGAGGAGGTGTCCGTCGAGATATTGGTGTGAATCGTCGCGCCAGTTGCTCCATAAATACGGATGAAAACTGACGCCGCCGAAGACGCCGATCAGACCTTGATAAGTTGCCGAGTTGTAACAGGCGTCTTCGAGAGCCTCCCACGCACATTCCAGAAAGAGGCGATGCTGCGGGTCCATTAACTCGACCTCTCTCGGATTCATGTCGAAGAACGCGGCATCGAAGCCGTCCACCTCGTCGAGCACGCCGCCCGCTCGCACGAAGTGCGGGTCTCTCACAACCGACGGGTCAACCCCGGCAGCTTCCATCTCTTCGGGAGAGAAAAAGGAGATGGACTCGATACCGTCCCGCAGATTGTGCCAGAACTCGCTGACGCTTTTCGCGCCGGGGAAACGCCCGGACATGCCAATGATGGCAACGTCGAAGTCTCCCACCGAGTCCTTTAGTTGCTCGCTGCTCATGCCCGTGTTTCTCCCTCTCTCAACTGTCTCCGCATCCTGACCGCCTCTCGCTGCTTGCGTGCGCGGTCGTGATCCGGTTGCAGAGTGGGGGTCCCTGATTGCGGCTGGCTCAAGTGCTTGGCTAAAGAATGGACGGTCGGATGCTCGAACATTTCAACCATCGCAATTTCGACATTCAGAAGGACTTCTAATTTTCTGCGCACCATGCCCATGATTAATGAATAACCGCCAAGATCGAAGAAGTTGTCATAAATGCCGACCTTATCCATCTTGAGCACTTCCTGCCAGAGCGCGGCAATCGCCTGCTCCATCTCGGTCTTCGGCAACACGTAGGTCGCGCTCAGTTCGGGACGATGTGTGTCGGGATCAGGTAAAGCCTTGCGGTCTATCTTGCCGTTGGAAGAGAGCGGCAGATTTTCCAGACGGATGAAGGTGGACGGCACCATGTATGCAGGAAGCCTCCGGCGCGTAAAACTACGCAACTCTTCGACGTAGGAACTGTTGTCCGAAAAGCTGAGGGACAGGTGGTCTCTAATTTTGAGAGGCTGGCTTAATCCGTCGTGATTGTTTGAGGGTGATCGTGTCGCGTAAACGTCGTAGATGACCGTGCCCTTAAGCCACGACTCCTGCTCTACTTTGACCTTGTAGCCCTTCGCCTTCAGGAGTTGGATTATGTCGCGCAGTCGCCCGTCGAGGTCATGTACCTCCACCACTACCTGTCTAATCAGAGGCCAGTGTGCGTCTTCGATGCCGTCGAGAACGTCCGCTTCGCTCTTCTCAACGTCTATCTTCAACAGATCGATCCGCTCGATTCGGTGTTCGCTGATGATGCTCGACAACGTGCGCAGGTGACAGTCGAATTGTTCGGAGTCGAAACGACCGTCGAGCACCTCATCGACGAGTTGCTGCGGCGAATCCCCGGCGTCGATCCATTGTTGCTGCTCGTTGAGCGTGAAGGAGGTGACGACCTCTCTATCCTGCACGGCATCAGCATAATAGCCGGACATGATTGACGACTTCGGGTAATAGGTGAATTCAGTGCGCCTGCTCACATTCGAGAGGCCGCAATTGAAGACGCGCGCCGTCGGCGCATAGTGTTCGACGTTGCGGCGCAGCAGTTCATAGATAGGCGGAATAGGCTCGAACGCGTAAACCTTTACCTCTCTACACACTTCATTCATGAAGAGCGTGAAGAGTCCGACGTTAGCTCCCACGTCGAACACGCAGTCGCCGTCTTCAAGCGTGATGCCGTGCTTCATGTAACTCTGCCGGACGAAGATTTCCCGATACAGAAACTCCACCTCGTTCTCGTTCTGGCAGGCCACTTCCATGTTGTTCGGCAACTTGTAACGTAGCGGCTCGTCAACCGCGTAGCCGCGCTCGTCTCTGGAGACGAAGTAAGCAACTAAACGTTTCTCGCCGTTTTCGTTTCCTTTCGGCTGAACGACCACTTCCTGAATAGCAGGGTGTTGGCTGAGCACGCTCTCAACCTCGCCAAGCTCGATACGAAATCCATGAACTTTCACCTGATGATCGATTCTCCCCAGGAATTCAATCGTGCCGTCGGGGAAGTAGCGTGCTAGGTCGCCCGTCTTGTACAGGCGTTCGCCCGGCCGGCGACCGAAAGGATTGGGAATAAATCTCTCGGCGGTCAGGGCAGGTTGTTTTAAGTAGCCACGCGCCAGCCCGATTCCGCCGATGTGCAGTTCGCCCGCCGCGCCGATTGCCACGCCGTTCAACTTTGAATCCAGCAGATAGACCTGGATATTTGTAATCGGGCGACCGATGGGCACAGACCTCGCCACTCGTTCACGCTCGCACGGCCAGAACGTGACATCCACAGAAGCTTCCGTGGGGCCGTAGAGATTGTGCAGGCCGGCATTCAAACGCTCGTAGAAGCGTTGCGGCAACTCGGGCGGAATCGCTTCGCCGCTACAGATGACCCGCTTGAGCGAAAGGCATTGCTCAACCTCATTCTCGCCGAGAAAGAGTTGAAGCATCGAAGGCACGAAATGTATCGTGCTGATCTCCTGCTCTTTGATGATTCTCACCAGATACGCCGTGTCCTTGTGCCCGTCGGGCTTAC
>DASPJG010000365.1:0-3681 GCA_035628755.1 Pyrinomonadaceae bacterium | reverse complement strand
CGAGAAACTGGCGCGATACGGGAAGGAAGAAGGATGAGGGACGGACAAGACGGGATGAATCGGTCGAGCAGTTGTCTGACTCATCCTTCATCGCCCTTGCCTCATCACTGCGCTGATGCGTATTCGTCTCATCTGGGTGGGCAAGACGAAGAACGAGCATGTGCGTGCGCTCGTCGGTGATTATTTGCAAAGGCTCGGGCGGTTTGTTCGCTGTGAGGTGACGGAACTCCGCGAGAGCGCGGGCGGCGACGAGCGCGTTGTGATCGAGGAAGAGAGCAAGCGGGTCGCGGGTGCGCTCTCGGCACGCACCGAGAGCGTGACGGTGCTGTTGGATGTCGAGGGGCGGCGCGAATGGAGTTCGCCGGAACTAGCCGCGCAGGTGGAGCGTTGGCAGTTGGAGGGGAAAAAGGAGATCGCGTTCGTGATCGGCGGGCATCTCGGCGTCGCGGCGGAGTTGAAGGGGAAGGCGGATGTGCGCTGGTCTCTGTCGCGGCTGACCCTGACGCATGAGATGGCTCGCGTCGTGCTGGTCGAACAGCTTTATCGCGCGTACACGATCATGCACGGGCTGCCGTACCAAAAATGATCGCGCCGGGTGAAACCTTTGTCGCGCGTTCGCGTTTTATTTGAAATCAAGATCGGGTGGAACAAGTAGGGTTTAAGAGAGGGGCATAAAATGGACAAGCGTAAATTGAAATCATACCGTGATCGTTTATTGGAACGGCGCGAGGGTTTGTTCCGGCAGGTGACGGAGGCGGAGATGTCGAGCCGCGAGCGCGACCTCGAAGCCACGCAAGACCCCGCCGACATGGCCGCCAACGCCTACACGAAGGAACTGTTGATCTCGATGTCGGCCAACGACCGCCGCCTGCTCGCCTTGATCGACGAGGCGTTGCACCGCATCGAGACGGGTGGTTTCGGCGAGTGCGTCAACTGCGGCGAGCCGGTGCAGGAGAAGCGTCTGGAAGCCGTGCCGTGGGCGCGCTTCTGCCTCAAGTGCCAGGATTTGCAGGAGCGCGGGTTGTTGAACCCGGAAGAAGAATAGCCGCGCGCCTCAAGCCATACAGCGGCGACAGCCCTCCGATTCGGAAAGTTCGAATCGGAGGGCTGTCATCTTTTATGCTCGCGCAAACTACGGGCGCGCGGGTAAACTGACGCCGATGCGACTGTCACGACAACTCGACGCGCTCTACGATGCGACGCTCGCGCTCGTCTACCCGATGCGCTGTGCGGCGTGCGGCGCGGCGGGCGTGGAGGCGCGCGCGGACGCCCCGGCGTGCGCGGCCTGCTGGCGCGCGACGACGATCTTCGAGGGCGACGAGACTTGCTGCTGGAAGTGCGGAGCGCAGGCTGGCGGCGACGTGCCGCCAGAGCAGAGAACCGACGTGCGCTGTCGCCGTTGCGATGCGGCGGGCTACACGGCGGCGCGGTCGGTCGGCAAATATGAAGGAGCGTTGCGCGCTTCAATCCTGACTTTGAAGCACGAGCCGCGCGTCTCGGCGCGTCTGGGGCGATTGCTTTTCGATGCGCAAAGGCGACCGCCGCTCGACGCGGCCACGCGGATCGTGCCAGTCCCGCTCCACGCCGAACGCCAACGCGAGCGCGGCTTCAATCAGGCGACGCTGCTCGCGCGCACGCTGGCGACGCTCTCCAAACTGCCGCTCGATGAATGGAGCGTCTCGCGCACGAAGCACACGTCGCGCCACCGCGCCGGGATGGACGCGCGTGCGCGCCGGGAGACGGTGGAAGGCGCGTTTCGTGTCGAACGCCCGCGGCTCGTCGAAGCCGAACGCATCCTGCTCGTTGACGACGTGTACACGACGGGCGCGACCGTCTCCGCGTGCGCGCAAGCTCTCAGAGACGCGGGCGCGGCGGACGTGTTCGTCTTAACAGTGGCGCGGGCTTGAAACTAAAGGCTGGAGGTTAGTCGAAACAGTCCTCACTGACCTCTGGCCTCCGACCTCCGACCTCTGTATGATGTCCACATGAGAGACCTCTATCCTGAGATTGAACCCTACGACCAGGGCATGTTGCCGGTGTCGCCGGTACACACGCTTTACTACGAGCAGAGCGGAAATCCCGAAGGCGTGCCCGTCGTCTTTTTGCACGGCGGCCCCGGCGGCGGGACTGTCCCCGATTACCGCCGTTTCTTCGACCCGGCGGCCTACCGCATCGTGCTCTTCGACCAGCGCGGTGCGGGAAAGAGCACGCCCCACGCGAATCTGGAAGAGAACACGACGTGGCATCTCGTCGCCGACATCGAACGCGTTCGCCAGCATTTAGGGATCGAAAATTGGGTCGTGTTCGGCGGCTCCTGGGGGAGCACTCTGGCTCTCGCCTACGCGCAGACGCATCCCGACCGCGTGCGCGCGCTGGTGCTGCGCGGCATCTTTCTCTGTCGCCCGAAAGAGATACGCTGGTTTTATCAGGAGGGCGCAAACGCTCTCTACCCGGACGCGTGGGAGCATTACGTTAAAGTGATCCCCGACGCGGAGCGCGACGACATGCTCGGCGCGTTTCATCGCCGCCTGACGAGCGAGGACGAGACCGTCCGTCTAGAAGCTGCGCGCGCGTGGAGCGTCTGGGAAGGCAGCACGTCGAAACTCCACCCGGACGAAGATTTCATCGCGCACTTCGGCGACCCGCGATTCGCGCTCGCCTTCGCGCGCATCGAATGTCACTACTTCATGCACAACGCCTTCTTCGAGACGGACAACTTCCTGATCGAAAACGTCGGGAAGATTCGCCACATTCCGGCGGTCATCGTGCAGGGGCGTTATGATGTGGTGTGCCCGCTGATGAGCGCGTGGGAACTCCGGCGCGCCTGGCCGGAGGCCGACTTGAAGATCATCCCCGACGCCGGACACTCCGCTCTCGAACCCGGCACGCGCAGCGCGCTCGTCGAGGCCACAGACCGCTTCGCCAAGCTCTGAATCGTAAATCGTGAATCGTCAACTGAAAGGCGCGGATTTCCCCTGTTCCCGGGTTGCGATTCACGAATCCACTTTCTTCTCTTGTCACTCGTCACTCGCTTCTGTACTATCTTTAAGCAATATGAATGGACGAGTTTTAGTCCTGAACGCATCATTCGAACCGATCAACGTGTGTACGGAACGGCGCGCGGTGGTGATGATCTTTAAAGGTGTGGCGCGTGTTGAAGAGCACAACGGTCACATGCTACATTCGGCGCGGGTGACGATGCACGCGCCGTCGGTCATCCGCCTGACCGAGTACATACACATTCCCTTTAAAAACCGGTCGCTCTCCCGCAAGAACATCTTGCTGCGCGACCATTCGACTTGCCAGTATTGTGCCAAGCAACTGCCGCCGTCCGATCTCACGCTCGACCACGTTTACCCGCGTTCGCGCGGCGGCGAGTCGACGTGGGATAATCTGGTGGCCTGCTGCAAACGCTGCAACCACCGCAAGGGCAACCGCACGCCGGAAGAAGCGGGCATGCATCTCGTTCGCCATCCGCGCGGCTTCTCACTGCACGTCAGCCGCCAGATTATGCGCTACCTGGGGCGCGCGGATCAGACGTGGCGCAAATATCTTTTTTACGAATCCGACACCGGGGAGTCGGACGGATAACACGGGGTTCGCAAGAAAAGTTCTGCCGATATTACCAGCTCACCTATAAAGGATTTTCGCGAATGAATGAGATTACACTAGCCATCGGAT
>DASPJG010000364.1:0-3235 GCA_035628755.1 Pyrinomonadaceae bacterium | reverse complement strand
GGTTTGAAACGTGTGTGCGCGACCCGGAGAATTCGTTTGCGTGGTCGAAACTCCCGGCAAGCCCGAACCGCTGGAGAAGAGGGCGTTGGAATCGAGCGTCGGGATTTTATCGTTTTCGTAGCGATAAAAGGCCGTCAAAGTGTCCGTGAAGCTGTGGTCGATCTTGATGATTTCCTGACGGAAATCCGCTTTGTTGACGGCGGCGGAAATCAGACCGAAAGTGGCCGGATTGGTGGGCAGCGGGAGTTTGTTATAAATCTGATCGAGATATGACCTCGCCGCCGGATTCAAGAGATTGGCGGGAAGAGGCGTTCCGGCGGGCAGGATGTTCGCGCCCGTGCAGGTTGCGCCCGCCACATCGTTGCGATTAATGCAGACCGGGATCGGGAATATCCCCTGTCTCAAATTCGCGTCGGGAACAGTGGAGGTCAGGGTCGGGTAGCGCAGGTCGCGCCGCTGCTCTTCGGAGAAGAAGAAAAACGTGCGATCCAGTTTTTTAAAGACGCCGCCGCCCGTTCCTTCGCCGAAATTGAAGAAGTAAATGGGGCCGCCGATTGTGAAGCCATAGTTGTTATAGCGAAACGGCCTGCGCTTGGCTCTGCCGTCCGGGGTTCGCCCGACGGGCGCTGTCTGGTTGCTGAGAAAGTCGTTGGCATTGAGTCGTTCATTACGAACAAACTCGAAGAGCGAGCCGTGGAATTCCTCTCCGCCGGAGCGCGTCACGACGTTAATCTGCCCGCCGCCGCTGTTGCCCGATTCAGCCGGGTACAGGCTTCTCAAGACCCTGAATTCACCGATTGAATCAACACTGGGAAAGGCTTGAATCGTGATGTTCGAGCCACGGTCGGTGATGTCCGCGCCGTCCACCGTGAAAGTATTCTGGCTGCTGCGCGCGCCGTTGACCGAAATGTTGATCGTGTTCGCCTGCCCTTCCGGGTTCACGTTGCCGACATACACCTGATCGGAGAGGTCGCTGGAAACGCCGGGCGCGAGCGTCACGAGTTGGACGAAGTTACGGTTGTTGATCGAGAGTTCGCGCACCTGATCGCCGTTAATCACGGTCGAGGCGGCAGCCGTCGTCAGTTCAACCGCCACCGGATCGGCTTCGACCGTCACCGATTCGGCGATATTTCCCGCCTCCAGATCAAGGTCTACGGAACGACGCTGGCCGACATCGAGTTTGATATTAGTTTGAATTGACTTCTTAAAATTCGGGGCTTCAACTGTCACCGTATAAGTTCCGACGGGCAGCGAAGGGACGGAGTATTCTCCTTCCTCGCCCGTTGTGACAGTGCGCACGACGATATTTTTTCCTTCATCGGTCACGGTCACCGTCGCGCCCGCGACAGCCGCGCCGCTGGCGTCCTTGACGACGCCGTTGAGCGCGCCGGTGATGTCCTGCGCAAGTGCGAGGCTCAGGCTCGTGCAAAGCATGAGCGACAGGGCGAGCATTCGACATGCGATCTCCAAATAGTGTCTCATAGGGTGGTTCCTTTTCATCTTTAAGAGATTTCTGGTTTGTGGCGCGCCCCGCCTCTGCGTTCAAGACTTCAGACAGGGTTTTCGGGATTCACGGACATACTGCTTTCAACAATTCCTGCGGCTGAACCTGACAGGCGGAGTAATTCCTAATCTAACACACGTCCGGCTGGCGTGTGGCAAGAAGCGCGGGCGATTAGCCGCCCTGTCCCCGCAAGGCCATGCCGGAACGCGCGGTGGTCATTACTCCCTGCGCCACCGCCGCCTGACCGTTGACGAAGACGTAACTGATGCCGACCGGATACTGGTGCGGCGATTCAAAGGTTGAGCGGTCGTTGATGGCCGCCTCGTCGAAGATAACCAAGTCTGCGGCGAAACCCTCACGCACGAGGCCGCGGTCGCGGAGGCGGAAGGTCTGCGCCGGGAGCGAGGTCATTTTGCGGATCGCGTCTTCGAGCGTGAGCAGGCGCAACTCGCGCACGTAGCGACCGAGCACGCGCGCATTGTTGCCGTAGCCGCGCGGGTGCGGCGCGCCCTCGCCGAAGCGGCGCACTCCGCTGTCGGACGCGATCATGGTGAAGGGTTCGCGCATGATGGCCTGCACGTCAGGTTCATCCATGCTGTGATAGACCATCGCCGCGCCCCCTTCGGCGTACATCTCAAGTATCTGTTCGATCTGGCTGCCCACGTCCGCTTTGCCGCACGCCTCTTTCGTGATCGCCGCGATGGACTTGCCGTTGAAGGCCGAGTTTTTAGCGTAGCTCGCCACCATCGCGTAGGAAAAATCTTTGAAGCCGTTGCGTTTCAGCGAATCTTTAATCTCGTTTACGACGCGCAGACGCGTGGCCGCGTCCGCCAGCCTCGCTTTCCCTGCCTCGCGCCCGCCTTCCAGCACCCAACTCGGCAGGCACGAATCGAGCGAGGTCGAACTCGCCGTGTAAGCATACTGGTCAACCGTGACTTGCAACCCGCGCGCACGCGCCGCGCGGACGAGGCCGAGCGTGGCGGGCGTCTGCCCCCACAGTTTTTTGTTGCTGATCTTGAAATGCGAAATCTCGACGGGCAAGCCCGCCCGCTCGCCGATCTGGATGCTCTCGCTGATGGCGTCCAACACGCCCTCGCCCTCGTTGCGCATGTGCGTCGCATACAGCCCGCCGTGGCGTGCGGCCACGCGCGCCAGCGCGGTCACTTCGTCAGTCTTCGCGTATGTGCCGGGCACGTAGATGAGTCCGGTCGAGAGACCGAGCGCGCCGTCGCGCATTCCCTGCTCGACGAGAGCCTCCATCTTTCCCAATTCTTCCGCCGACGGCGCGCGCGCTTCCAGTCCCAGCACCTCGCGGCGCACGTCGCCGTGCGCGATCAAAGTGGCAAGATTGACGCCGAGCGGTTGCTTTTTGATCCGTCCTAAAAACTCTCCAATGTCCGTCGCCGACGAACCGCAGTTGCCCGTGACGAGCGAGGTCACGCCCATCCGCAAGAAGTTTTCGGCGGCGGGCTGGTTGTAAATGCCTTCGGCGTGCGTGTGCACGTCTATGAAACCGGGCGCGACGATCTGGTTGCGCGCATCAACTACGGCGTGCGCCTCTGCCGGGGCGATGCGCCCGATGCGCGCGATGCGCCCGCCCTTGACGGCCACGTCCGCGCGAAACCAGGGGTTGCCCGTGCCATCAACGATGCGCCCGTTGATGACGACGAGATCATAAGCGGGTGCGGCGGCCAAACTCTGTTGAGCCTGCGGCGAGCGAGGCCACATGAA
>DASPJG010000363.1:0-9369 GCA_035628755.1 Pyrinomonadaceae bacterium | reverse complement strand
GATCCGCTGGATCCAGGTGCGCAAGGGCCCCAACCGCGTCGGCTGGAAGGGCATCCTGCAGCCCATCGCCGACGCCATCAAGCTGCTCACCAAAGAAGACCTCAAGCCCGACCGCGCCGACACTTACATCTTCTTCTTCGCGCCCTTCATCTCGGTGGTCGCGGCCTTCGTCGTCTTCGTCGTGATCCCGTTCGCGCCGGACTGGGGCGTCATCACGGACATCAACATCGGCCTGCTGTTCGTGCTCTCGGTTTCGTCCGTGGGCGTGCTCGCGCTCATCCTCGCGGGCTGGTCTTCCAACTCGAAGTACGCGCTGCTCGGCGGCCTGCGCTCGTCTGCGCAGATGGTGTCATACGAGGTGGCGATGGCGATGGCGCTCATCGGCGCGTTGATGTTCGCGCGCACGCTCTCGTTGTCGGGCATCGTCTCGGCGCAGGGGCTGGATTCCATCTGGTATATCTTCTACCAGCCGCTCGGATTCATCATCTTCCTCATCAGCGGCATCGCAGAGAACAACCGCGCGCCGTTCGACTTGCCGGAAGCGGAGTCGGAACTCGTCGCAGGTTTCCACACGGAATATTCCGGGATGCGCTGGTCGCTCTTCTTCATGGCGGAGTACGCGGCGATGATCGTCGTCTCGGCCATCGCGACCTCGGTGTTTCTCGGCGGGTGGTATTTCCCGTTCGTGTGGCGGCTCGGCGTGAACTATCCGAACCTGTTCGTCGCCTTGAGCCTCGTCATCTTCCTGACGAAGATGGCGGTGCTGCTCTACGTCTATTTCTGGCTGCGCTGGACGTTCCCGCGCTATCGCTACGATCAATTGATGGACTTGGGCTGGAAGTGGATGATCCCCGCCGCGCTGCTCAACATCACGCTCACGGCAATCGCCGTCTTCACCGTGCAGGCGCTCGACGGCTGGCGCGGCATGGACACGGTTACGTCTCTCTCTCGCGGCGTCAACCTGACGGGGCAGGGCAAACTGATCATGATCGCGTTTGGCGCGCTCGGCGTGTTCGTCGCCGCCGGAATGCTCTCATACATCAACCACGGCGCGCGCGACTTCAACTTGAAGAAGCAGCGCGTCGGCATCAGGCTCGTCAACCCGCCCAAAGGTCAGACGGCGGTGGCGAGCGCGACAACGGCGGCGGAATAGAAGTTTCAGGGTTCAAGCTAAAGTTGGAGAAGCCTTAGAAACCTGTAACCTGAAACTCGAAACTTGCAATTTAAAACAGAGGTTTTTATGCCGGAAGTTTATGTTCCAGAGGCGACGTGGAAAGAGAAGTTGAAGCGGTTCTTCCTCTTCGATTTGATCGCGGGGCTGAAGCTGACGTTGAAGTTCAACCTCGGCGCGTTGACGGACAAGGATTCGGTGGCGGGCAAGGGCATCTACACGGAGCAATATCCGAAGGTGCGCCCCGAAGTCGCGCCGCGCTTTCACGGCGCGCCGCGTCTCAACATGGACCCCGAAACTTACGAGACGCTCTGCATCGCCTGCAACCTCTGCGCGCTCGCTTGTCCCGAAGACTGCATTGACGTGATCCCGATGGACATCGAGATCGTCACGGCGGGCAAGGCGCGCAAGAAAAAGGTGCTCGACGAATTTATCTTCGACACCTCGCGCTGCATGTTCTGCGCGCTCTGCCAGGAGGCATGCCCGACCGCCTGCCTCGAACTGACGCAGGAATTCGAACTCGCCACCTACTCGCGCGCCGGGTTCGTCTGGAACCGCGAGATGCTCGAACAGGGGCGCGAGACGGTGAAATACGAATCATGAGAAGTTTCAGGTTTCGAGTCTGAATGTTTCGCGTTCTTCAACTTGAAACTCGAAACCTGAAACTTGAAACCTGAAACCAATGTCCCTCTAAACCTATGACTCTCTCCGGTTGGGAAGCGGCTTTCTTCTGGCTCTTTGCGATCGCGGCGCTTGTGGCGGCGCTCTTGACCATCCTCGCGCACAACGCCGTCCATTCCGCGCTGTTCCTCATCTCGACGCTCGTGTCGGTGGCCGCGCTCTTCGCGCTGCTCGGCGCGGAGTTCATCGCGGGCGTGCAGATTCTCGTCTACGTGGGCGGCGTGATGGTGCTCTTTTTGTTCGTCATCATGCTCGTCAACGTCGGGGCGGAGGAGCGCGGCAATGAGATGCTGTTCAACCGTCCCGCGCAAGTGGCGACGAGCGTGGTCTTCCTCGTGCTGCTTTCGCTCGGCTTCATCTACGCCATCCGGCAGGGTTTCGAGGGGATGCTCGTGCGCGACAATCTGGCCACACTAGAGCAGCGCGAGGAGGCCGCGAACCGGCGGCGCGAGCGGGAACAGAATTTGCGCCCGGCGGCGACCGGCACGTCGCGCATCTCGCAAGACACGCAACTCGTCGGCGCGAGCCTCTACCGTTTCGCCGCGCTGCCGTTTGAGATCGCGAGCGTGCTTCTCTTAGTCGCCATCATCGGCTCGGTCATGCTCGCCCGCACAACCAGACAGGAAGCGGCCACCGACGACACTGAAATACTGAGAGATGAAACAAGTAAATCGTGAATCGTAAATCGTAAATAGAAACTGCTTTCCTCGATTCACGATTCACGACTCACGGCCTTTTAATATGAACAACTTCATCGTATCCACGCTCGCGCTCGTCTGGCAGGAAGCCGCGGTTAGCCGCTGGCAGATGATCCGGCAGGGCGTGTTGGAACCTGATTTGTCGAAGTTTCTGGTGATCGCCGCGCTCCTGTTCGTGATCGGCGTGGCGGGCGTGCTGACGCGACGCAACATCATCGTCATTTTCATGTCCATCGAGTTGATCTTGAACGCGGCCAACCTCAACTTCATCGCCTTCGCCCGTTACTTGCAGGACACCGGCAACATGAACGCTGTCGCCGGACAGGTCTTCACGGTTTTCATCATCGTCGTCGCCGCCGCCGAAGCCGCCATCGGCCTCGGCCTCGTCATCGCGCTCTACCGCAACAAAGAAACCATCTTTGTTGACAAGATTGATCTGCTCAAGTGGTAAAGCGTCAGTAGTCAGTTGCCCGTTGCACGTGCCGGGCAAACAAGTGACTCAAGTTTGAATTGAACAACTGACAACGGACGACGGACAACGGACAGCATCTATGCACAGACTCATCTGGCTCATTCCGCTTTTGCCGCTCGCCGGGGCTGCCATCAACGGCTTGCTTGGCCGCCGCCTGCGCTTCTCGGAAACCGTGGTCGGCGCGATTGCGGTCGGGTCGGTCGCGCTGGCGTTTCTGCTGGGCGTCGCGGCTGTGTACTCGTATGGCTTCGGCGGCCACGCGCAGTGGCCTGAGCCGTATGTGACGAGTCAGGACGGCGCGTTCGTCTACAGGTGGATTCCGGGCGGCGCGACGCAGCTCACGCAGGGCAACGGCGAGCGTGCGCAAATGGCGACCGCCGCGCAGACCGCCGAGCGCACGCGGGAGTTGGCCGGAGCAACCGGCACGCAGCCGGGCGCGGGTTTCGTGGCCGATGCGCCGGAGCAGAGAGGCTTGGGCGCGTTGCTCGACGTGGAGTGGAGTTATCAACTCGATCCGCTGTCGTCAATCTTCATCCTCGTCATCACGGGCGTCGGCCTCTGCATCTTCGTCTTCGCCACCGGGTACATGCATGGTGACGCCGGGTTCTATCGCTTCTTCGCCTACCTCGGCCTCTTCATGTTCATGATGCTCATCCTCGTGATGGGGTCGAACTTCCTGATGATGTTCGTCGGCTGGGAGGGCGTGGGTCTCTGCTCCTACCTGCTCATCGGCTACTACTTCGACCGCAAGGAAGCGGGCGACGCCTCGCGCAAGGCGTTCATCACGAACCGCATCGGCGACTTCGGTTTCGCGCTCGCCGTCTTCGGCATCATCGCCACCTTCGGCTCGACGCAATACACGGAGGTGATGTCGCAGGCTTCCGGCTATCCTATTGAGCCGCTCGGCACGTTCGGCCTCATGTCCTGGCTCGCGCTCGGCCTCTTTGTCGGCGCGTGCGGCAAGTCGGCGCAGATACCCCTGTACGTCTGGCTGCCGGACGCGATGGCCGGGCCCACGCCCGTCTCCGCTTTGATCCATGCGGCGACGATGGTCACGGCGGGCTTGTACATGTTGACGCGCACGAACGTCATCTTCCAGCACTCACAGACGATGATGCTCGTCGTGGCCGTCGTCGGCGCGCTGACCGCGCTGTTTGCCGCGACCATCGGCATCACGCAGAACGACATCAAAAAAGTTCTCGCCTACTCCACCGTCTCGCAACTCGGTTTCATGTTTCTCGCGTGCGGCGTCGGCGCGTTCGTCATCGGCATCTTCCACGTCATGACGCATGCTTTCTTCAAAGCCCTGATGTTCCTCGGCGCGGGTTCGGTTATCCACGGCATGCACCACGAGCAGGACATGCGGCGCATGGGCGGCTTGCGCAAGTACATGCCGAAGACTTACCTGACATTTCTCGCGGGCTGGCTCGCCATTTGCGGCATCATCCCGTTTTCGGGCTTCTGGTCGAAGGACGAAATCCTGTGGAACGCGGCCTCGACCTCGCTCATTCCTTACGGCTGGCTGCTCTGGGCAATCGGCACGCTCGCCGCCGCCCTGACCGCCTTCTACATGACGCGTCTCGTCGCCATGACCTTCTGGGGGCGCGAGCGTTTCCTCGACGTGCCCGCCGGAGGGCAGGCCGACGAAGCGCACGCCCACGGCTACGACGACGCGGGCAAGACGCACGACGCGCACATCGATTCGGCGGGCGACCGCCCGCGCCACGAACCCGGCGAGTACGTGGGCGAACCGCACGCCGGGGCGGCGCACGCACACACGGCACATGGCGTGCCCGCTGCCATTCACGCGGACGCGCACGGCCACGGCACGCATATCCCGCACGAGTCGCCGCCCGCGATGTGGGTTCCGCTCGCCGCGCTCGCCGTGCTGGCGGTCGTCGGCGGCTTCGTCGGCATCAGCCCCGCGTTTACGGGCGGCGCACACGTCGGCGGGCGCATGAACATCGTCAACTGGCTTGAGCCGGTCATCTGGAATCCCTCGACCAGACAGTTCAACGCGCCGCACGGTGCGGGCGCGGAACATGCGAACGCAAACACGCACGGCGAGCCGACCGCCATCGCGCAGAACCACGGCGCATCCTCGACGACGACGCAGGCCGCGCCCGCCCCGCACTCCGACGCTGCTACCGCGCCCGCGCAAGCTCCGCACGACGCGAACGGAGCGGGCGCAGGCCACTCATCGCCCTACGGCAACGACACCGGCTTCAACCTCGCGCACGCCGTCGAGGGCGTGACCCACAGCCATCTCCTGACCGAATGGCTGTTCATCATCATCTCGCTCGTCGCGGGCGGAATCGGCATAGGGTTGGGCTGGCTTTTCTACGTCAAGAAGCCGCACCTGCCCGACCTCTGGGCCGCCCGGCTCGGCGCGCTCTATCGCGCGAGCTACAACAAATACTGGGTGGACGAACTCTACGGCCTCCTCTTCACGCGGCGCACGATGGACGCAGCGCGGGGCATCTACGCCGTGGACTCGAAGGGCATCGACGGCGCGGTCAACGGTTCGGCGGGTCTAACGCGGCGCATCAGCCGCTACACGGGCAACTTCGACCGCACCGTGGTTGACGGCGCGGTCAACGGCGTCGCCGGATTCATCGGGCGTCTCATGTCGCCGCTCCTGCGCGCGGCGCAGACCGGGCTGACGGCCAACTACGCGCTCGTCATGGTGCTCGGCCTCGTCGTCGCCGTCATCTTCTTTTTCAGCGGCGACATCCTAGGGCTGGTGCGCGGAAGATAAGCGTTGTCCGTTGCCGGTTGGCCGGTTGTCCGTTGTTTGTGGCGGATAACGAACTTGCTGAAACGTGACCTTCAAGCCGGGCGATGAGCAAACAACTGACCACGGACAACTGACCACTGACTACTGACTAAACCATGAAAATCCCTTACTTGCTCTCCATCATCACGTGGCTGCCGCTCGTCGGCGCGCTCATCATCCTGTTCGTGTTCAGGAAGGACAACGCGAGGGCGATCAAGCGTTTCGCCACCGCGTGGTTCGGGCTGGTCTTTCTGGTGTCGCTCTCGCTCATCGGTTACGACCGCGCGGCGGGCGGGATGCAGTTCATCGAAGATTGCCAGTGGATTCCGATTATCGGCGCGCGCTACCAGATGGGCGTGGACGGCGTGGCCGTCCTGCTCATCGTGTTGACGACGCTGCTCGGCGTCATCGCCGCGCTCTCTTCGTGGGAATACATCGGGAAGCGCGAGCAGGAATATTACGTGCTCTTGCTGTTGTTGCAGACGGCGGTGGTCGGCGTCTTCGCCGCGATGGACTTGTTTTTGTTCTACCTCTTCTTCGAGGTTTCGCTCGTGCCGATGTACTTCCTGATCGGCATCTGGGGCGGCGAGCGCAGGCTCTATGCGGCGATCAAGTTCTTTCTCTACACGCTCGTCGGCTCGGTCATCATGCTGCTCGGCGTGCTGAAGATGTACTTCCTGACGCAGGACACTTCGCTCACTTCGACGATCACCCCCGCCGTGATGGACAACATCGCGGCGACGGGCACACAGGCGCGCATGCTGCTCGACAACGCGCGAGCGGCGGCGGGCGCGGGCGGCACGTTCAACATCATGTTCTTGCAGGCGCTCGGCTCTGTGCTGCCGATGGGCACGATGCAGGTGCTCCTGTTCTTCGCTTTCGCCATCGGCTTTGCGATTAAAGTGCCGATGTGGCCGTTTCACACTTGGCTGCCGGACGCCCACGTCGAAGCCCCGACCGCCGGTTCGGTCATCCTCGCCGGGATACTGTTGAAACTCGGCACCTACGGTTTCTTCCGCTTCAACCTGCCGATGTTTCCCGAAGCCGCGAAAGATTTGAGCTACTTCAATCTCTTCGGGGCGACGTTCGGCGTGCGCCACGTGATGGTCACGCTGGCGATCATCGGCATCATCTACGGCGCGCTCGCCGCCATGTACTTCGTCGTCGTCAAAGACGGCGACGTGAAGAAACTCGTCGCTTATTCGTCCGTCTCCTCGATGGGCATCGTGATGCTCGGTTTGTTCGCCCTGAACCCGAACGGGCTGAACGGCGCGGTGCTCCACATGATCAACCACGGCATCTACTCGGCTGCGCTGTTCCTGCTCGTCGGCATCATCTACGAGCGACGGCACACGCGCAAAATCTCCGAGTTCGGCGGGCTGTCGCACGTCATGCCCGGCTACGCGACGGTCTTTCTCGCCATGGCGATGACGGCCATCGGGCTGCCGTTGCTGTGCGTCTTCATCTCGGAATTTCTGGCGATGCGCGGCGCGTTCGAGGCGCAGCCGTGGTGGGCTGCGTGGGCTGCGCTCGGCATCATCCTCAACGCGGGCTACATGCTCTGGCTCTACCAGCGCATGTTCTTCGGCCACGTTGATAATCCGAAGAACGAAAACTTGCCCGACATGAATGGCCGCGAGTGGGCTTACATGCTCCCGCTCGTCTTGCTCTCGCTCTGGATCGGCGTCTACCCGTCGCCGTTTATTCAGTATATCGAGCGACCCGTCAACGCCGTCGTCCGGCAGGTGCGACCGGACTACCCGTTGCAGCCGGGCGCGCCCCAAACGCCGACGACGGCGCGTGCGGAAAGATGAAAGCCGTGAGTCGCGGAGCGTGAATCGTGAAGAGACAAACTATGTCTTTTCTCTTCACGATTGACCATTGACGATTCACGAAATGATTATGCTGCTTCAAGCCAACACTACCGCCCTGTTCAACGTGCGCGATCTACAGTTGATCGTGCCGGAGTTGATCCTGACCCTCAGCGCGTGCGTCGTGCTCGTTCTGGAAGTCATCCTGCCTCGACGCGAACGCAAGTGGACGGCCTACTTCGCCCTCGCGGGTGTCGTCCTTGCCGCCGTCTCGCTGTTCCTGCTCTGGCAGACCAACCGCGATAGCCTGCCGCTCGACGCTTTCTACGGCATGGTGCGCATAGACGGCTTCGCGCTCGTCTTCAAGATGATCTTCCTCCTCGCCGCCGCGCTGACCATCGCCATCTCGCTGCGTTATCTGGACATGGAGGGCGAGCAGCACGGCGAGTATTACGCGCTGGTGTTGTTTGCCACCGTCGGCATGATGTTTCTCGCGTGCGGGTACGATCTGATCTCGCTTTACATCAGTCTGGAATTGATGGCTCTGACGTTTTACGTGCTGGTCGGGTTCACGAAGCGCGAACGGCGTTCCAACGAAGCGGGCATGAAATATTTTCTGCTCGGCGCGTTCTCCTCCGGCGTTTTGCTCTATGGCATGTCGCTGCTGTTCGGCGTCGCCGGTTCGACCAACCTCGGCGACATCTCGCGCAGCGTCAACGCGATCCTGAACGCCGCGCCCGTCGAAGGCGCGCTTGCCGCGGGCTTGCCGCTCCGGCCACTCCTGCTGCTCGCCATGATCGCGGTCGCCGCCGGACTGTTCTTCAAGATCGCCGCCGTGCCGTTTCACATGTGGGCGCCCGACGCTTACGAGGGCGCGCCCACTTCCGTCACGGCCTTCCTCTCCACCGGGTCGAAGGCCGCGAGTTTCGCTCTCTTCGCGCGCATCTTCCTTGAAGCCCTCGGCGGGATGCGCGCCGATTGGGCGCCGCTCATCGGTCTCGTCGCCGCCGTCACGATCATGGTCGGCAACTGGGCGGCGGTCACGCAAGTGAACGCGAAACGGCTGCTCGCCTATTCGTCAATCTCGAACGCGGGCTACCTGCTGCTCGGCGTCGTCGCCGCCAACGAGTATGGCTACGTTGGCCTCGTCATTTATCTTCTCGTTTACACGTTGATGAACATCGGCGCGTTCGGCGTCATTATCAGCTTGCGTCGCCGCGGCATCATCGGCGACAACGTTGACGACCTCAAAGGGCTGGGACAGAAAGCACCGGGCATGGCATTGATGATGACGATCTTCATGCTCTCGCTCGGCGGGCTGCCGCTGACGGGCGGCTTCATCGGCAAGTGGTTTCTCTTCGGCGGCCTGCTGCAACGCGCCGCCGCTCCTGACGGCAGAGATTGGTACGTCTGGCTCGCCATCTGGGCGATCCTCAACACGGTCGTCTCCTTCTTCTACTACGTTCGCTTCATACGCGTGATGTATCTCGGCGACGACGTGGCCGACGCGCGCCCGCTCTCGCTGTCGCCCGCGCTGCGCGCCGCGCTCGTCGTCGCAGTCGTCGGCGTCATCGTGATCGGCGTCTACCCGCAGCCGTTCATCAATCTCGCACAGACGCTCGTCTCTTCATTGACGGGCGCGGCTTCCGGCGCGTTCGCCCTGAAGTAAACGATCCTCTCTCCCTGTTGGCGGTCGTCAGTCCGTCCTCAGGTTTGCGGCAGGCGATGTTCTCGTGAGAGCATCGCCTTCGTTTTTATGG
>DASPJG010000362.1:0-4637 GCA_035628755.1 Pyrinomonadaceae bacterium | reverse complement strand
AGCGGCAGCGGTTGATCGCGCGGAGCACGCGCGGCGGGCGGACGCTCCTCGTCTGCGTTCCCCTTCAAAGCCGCCTCGATGCTTTCGGCCATCCCGGCGACGGTCGGCGACTCGAACAAGACGCGCAGAGGAATTTCGACGTGGAAAGCCTCGCGCGTGCGCGAGATGATCTGTGTGGCGAGCAGGGAGTGGCCTCCGAGATCGAAGAAATCGTCGTGGACGCCCACCCGCTCGACATCGAGCACTTTGCCCCAGACATCCGCAAGCAGTTCTTCGACCGCGTTGCGCGGCGACACAAACGCGCTTTCCAGTTCCGGTCGCTCGTGGCTCGGCGCGGGAAGCGCGTTGCGGTTGAGTTTCCCGTTGGCCGAGAGCGGCAACCTGTCGAGCATCACGAAATTCGACGGGAGCATGTACTCCGGCAACGACTGGCGCAAATGGTTGCGCAACGCCACGGCGGAAATGTCCGACTCCGCTTCGCTCACGATATACGCCACCAGATGCTTGTCTCCCGGCTCGTCCTCTCGCGCCAGCACCACCACTTCGCGCACGTCCGGGTGCGCGGCCAGCGCGGATTCGATCTCGCCGAGTTCGATGCGGAAACCGCGCACCTTCACCTGATAGTCGCGCCGCCCGACATATTCGATGGTCTGATCGGGATGATAGAAAACAAGGTCGCCGCTCCGGTAGAGACGCTCTCCGCCGCTCGCGCTCATCGGGTTAGGCACGAACCGCTCGGCGGTCAACTCCGGCTGGTTCAAATAACCGCGCCCCAGTCCGATGCCGCCGATGTATAACTCTCCGACCACTCCCACGGGCAAGGGCTGCATGTGCTCGTCAAGGACGTAGAGTTGCACGTTGGAGATGGGTCTGCCGATGGGCACAGCGCGCCGCTTGTCATGCCGCTTGCAATCCCAGAAGCTGGCATCAATCGAAGCCTCGGTCGGACCGTAGAGGTTATGCAGTTGCGCTTCCAGACGGTCGTAAAAACGCTCCTGCAAATGCACGGACAGGGCTTCGCCGCCGCAGAACATGTGCTTCAGGCTATGACAATCTTCCGCGCCCGGCTCGTCCAGAAAGACCTGTAGCATCGAGGGAACCAACTGGAGAACCGTGATCTGGTGTTCGTTGATGGCGTCTACCAGATAGCCGCTTTCGCGTTGGCCGCCGGGGCGCGCCATGACGAGTTGCGCGCCGATCATCAGTGGCACGAACAACTCCCACAGAGAGGCGTCGAAGGTGAAAGGCGTCTTCTGTAAGAACCGATCCGCCGGGCTGAACTGATATGCGTCCTGCATCCACAGCAGGCGATTGCAGATGGCGCGATGAGAGATCATGACGCCCTTCGCCACGCCCGTCGAGCCGGAGGTGTAGATGACATAAGCGAGATGTTCGGGCGTCGCCCCGCTCGCGGGATTCTCAACTGCCTGACGCGCAATCGTCGGCCAATCCGCATCGAGCCGGACGATGCTGCCAGCGAAAGACGGCAGCTTTCCGCTGAACTCCGCCTGCGTCAGCACGGTTGTCACATGCGTGTCATCGAGCATGAAGGAGAGACGATCCTTCGGATACTCCGGGTCGAGCGGCACGTATGCCCCGCCGGCCTTGAGCACGCCGAGCACGGCGATCACCATCTCCAGCGAACGCTCCATGTAGATGCCGACGAGCGTCTCCGGCGTCGTGCCGGAAGCTTGCAGGTGATGTGCGAGTTGGTTGGCCTTTTGATTCAGTTCGCCGTAAGTAAGCTCGGCGCGCTCGAAGGTGAGGGCGACGGCGTCCGGGGTGCGCGCCGCCTGCGCTTCAAACAACTCGTGGAGGCTTTGCGTCGCGCCGAAGTCGCGCGCCGTCTTGTTCCATTCCACCAACACCTGCTCGCGCTCGTCCGGCGTCATCAGGCTCAACTCGTGAAGTTGCTTTTCCGAATTTTCCACGCCCTCGCGCAACGCATTGAAGTAGTGCTCGGTGAATCGCCGGATGGTTTCGCCGGAGTAGATCGTCTGATTGAATTTAACCTGACAGGCCAGTTGTTCGCCAGCTTTGCGGAAGGCGAACATGATGTCGGAGCCGACATCGGACATCTCCCCGTGCATCTCTTCGAGCGCGACGCCAATATCGAAGAGCGGACACTTGCCCTTGGTGCGGTCGAGTTCGAGGTCTTTGAGCAGGCGCGCGAAGGGATAACGTTGCCGTTTATAAGCCTGTAGCAAGGTCTCGCGCACTTTGAGCAGCAGTTGGCGAAAGGTGAGCGAGGCGTCGAGGTCGTCAACTATCGCAAGCGCGTTTGCCCGGTTAAGTTCTTTGAGCGGCGGGCTTCCCGTCAGAATCATGTCTCGCGGGCTGTACTTGTAGAGGCACACTTTCAGCGCGCTGACGAGAGACGTGTAGAGCAGGAAAGCTGAAGAGCCGACGAGCGCGCGCAATTTTCGTTCGGTCTCCGGCGGCACGACGAAGGACAACTCCGCATACTCCGGCGCGGCATTGAGCGGCCTCGCATAATCCGGCGGCGGGCTAGACGTGACGACTTCAAAGGAGAGCGTCTGCAACCAGTAGTCTCTCTCTTCTTTGAGCTTGGCGTCGAAGAAAACAATCTCTGAGTTTGAATTGCTCATATGTTTCGTGTTGGCTTTTGGTGGCGGCTCGGATGTCTGCGCGGTCGCGCCTCTTAAGGCTTCGTCAATTCGTCTACCAGTTCTTTTGCGCCGTAAACCTTGTCCAGCGATTCGAGGATCGCGCGGATGTCCAGACAAATCGAGCGGGCTTGCGTTTCGTCATAACCGAAGTTGTTGCCGAGGGACTGTTGGTTGACATCGAAGATCAAGCCCACGACTTCAGCCCGCCGGTTGATGACGGGCGAACCGCTGCTTCCGAGGGCGACATCGTGGGTCGAGATAAAGTTGAGCGGCGTTTGCGGGGCGAGGCTCGCTTTCTTCGCCAGCCAGTTGTCGGGCAGCTTGTAGGGTTCCCGTCCGCCGTGCTGCTGCGCATGGGTGAAAAGCCCGCCGAGGTTGGTGAACGGCGGAATCTTCTTCCCGTTGTCCTGATAGCCGCGCATGACGCCATAGGAGAGGCGCAGCGTAAAGGTCGCGTCCGGGTAGGCCGCCGCCCCGCGAGCATGCAGGATCACGCGCCAGAGTTTGTCGTAAGCGGCGCGCTCCGTGCCCGTCACCTCGGTCTCGTAGCGTTTGCGCAGGGCGCGCGTTTCCGGTTCGATGGCATACGCGAGAGCGATCATCGGGTCGGTTGATTGCTCCACGCCGCGCAAGCCTGCGGCGACAAGCTGTTTGCGAAACTCCGGGTCGCGCAGCCGCGTTCCGCCGATCAATTCCGCGCTGCGGGCTTCGGGCGTCTTGCCGTTCAGGATTTTTTGAGCCAGCGCGCTGCTCGTGCCCATCTGATCGCGCAGCAGCGACAGCGAACCGGCGAGCTTGGTCTCTTCAAACTCGTCGTAAACCGGCGCGGGCGAGTAGATGTATTCGAGCAGCCCGGCGCGGCGGCTATCGGTGAACGCGGGCATGCGCTGCTCGTTCGGCTTCGTGCTCTCGGTGGCGATGCGCACGATGATGCGCGCGGCCAAAAAGAGCGACGAATCGAAGCCCCAGCCGCCGTCGAGCAGGTAGTAATCGCGCTCGTAGCCGGAGAGATTTTGATAAGCCTGCGCGATTGAACGGTAGGCTTCGTCGTACTCCTTCTGCTGTTGCGGGTTTGCGGCGAGCGCGCGGCGCAGGTTGGCTTCGTCCCTGTGCTTCTTCTCCATCAGAGACTTCTGCTTGAGAGCGTCCTGCTGGCCGCTGATCGCCTTCAGCCCGTTCTCGACCTCGAACAACTCGCCGCGCGCGCGTCGCGCCTGTTCTTCGCCGCGCGCCCCGTAACGCTGCAACACCGCCCGCATGTTCTGCAACCTGTTGATGAACAGCGGGTAGGTCACGTCGCGCAGGTGTTCCAGATACGGCGCGATACTCAGCCGCGAGCTTGAGCCGGGATGTCCGGGCACGAACAGCAACTCTTCGACCTGCGCCCCTTTCTGCGAAACCTTGAAAAAGTTTTGCGCCCGCAACGGCTTGCCGTCCTCGTAGACGCGAAACAACGCCATGTCCAGCGCGTAGCGCGGGTAATCGAAATTGTCGTCGTCGTTGCCGAACAGCGCGACGGCGTATTCCGGGGCGAACACCAACCGCACGTCCGTATAACGCTTGTAGAGATAGAGTTGATACTGCGCGCCGCCGTAGAAGGTCACCACCTCCGCGCGCAGCCCGGTGGCTTTCGCCCGCTCCTCCTGAATCTCGTTGAGCAGGGCGCGCCGCGCCGTCGTCGCCGCATCGCCCGTCTTTCCCTGCACCGCGGCGTTGACGCGCGGCGTCAGGTCTTCAATGCTGACCAGCACGTTCAATTCGAGGTCTGGGGCTGGCCGTTCCTCGGCGCGCGTGCGCGCATAGAATTGCTGCTTGAGGTAATCCTTTTGCGGCGAGCTTAATTTTTGCAGCGTATCAATCGCCACGTGATAGTTGGTGAGAACCAGCCCTTCCGGCGAGACGAATGAACCGGAGCCTCCGTTGTTGAAACGCACCGACGACAACTGCACCTGCTTGAGCCAGCCGTCGGTCACGTCGAAGCCGTAGCGTTTTTTGATTTCAGCGCGC
>DASPJG010000361.1:0-3164 GCA_035628755.1 Pyrinomonadaceae bacterium | reverse complement strand
GAGCGGCGGGTGCGGCGGGCGATGCCCCATCTTCGCGGGCACGAAGAACGGGAAGCCGGGATTGCCCGCGCCCGTCACCTGAACCTGCCCGTTGACGATCTGCGCCTGCGCCTGCGGCATTGGCGCCATGGCGTACTGCGCCATGCTCGCAGACGCGCCGCCGGGCAAAGGCACGATGGCCGGAATGGGAGTGCCGCGCAAAATTTCCGCGTCGGGCAGAGCGCGCGCGCCCGGTGCCGGGCGACCACGGAAGTCGAGCCGCGTGCCGTCCTCGAACACGTCGTGGACGCGCCAGAGTCCCCACATGCCCTGCGCGAAGTGCGGGTAGAAGTGGCAATGAAAAATGGAGTCGCCGACGGTCAGGTTGCGATTGCCGCCGCCGCTGTGCGTGATCTCAAGGTTGTGACCCGAACCCGGCCCGAGCGCCTGGCTGTCGTTGTAAGACGACCCTTCGCCGTCAGCCGACTTGAGCCACTGGTGCGCGTGCAGGTGGTGGATGTGGTGCTCTTTCGGCCCCGCATGCACGATGCGCTGCTTGACGTGATCGCCGAGATAGCTGTGGTAAACGTTTGAAGGGTCTTGCGGGTAGAAGGCTTTCGTCGCCTTGAATCCCGGCGGCACGTCGAAGTTCGGATTCGAGGACGTGCCGGTGCAACGCCCTTCGCGCAGATCATCTACATTGCACGGCGCGTTGGCCGGACGATCCACAACCATCGCCGGATCGCCCACCGCCCACGCCGACAGGAAGAACTCTTCAAACAAACACTCCTTGCAATCCTTCATCGGCCCGACGCCGAGACGGTTGGCGAGAATCTCCGAGCCGATGCCGCCAGAGCCGTAGTTGATGGCGAAAGCGTCGCGGCTGCCGTGCAGGGTGAATTCGAGATTTTCGGGATGCCCGTCTTCAAAATGCGGGAACGCCTGCACCGCGCCGATCTCGTCGTGATAGATGAGGGTGAACTCGCGGAACGGCCAATCGCGGTTCGGCGCGACGACCGGGATGTCTTTGAAAGTGCCGGCGGGGAACCTGCCGCGCCCCGGCCCGGTGATGATGGCGTTCAAATCCTGATGCACGATGATCCTGTTCTTGTTCATGATCTTCAGGATCGGCAGGCCGCGATAGCGATGCCACCACGGGTAGACGGCGTTGTAATTGATGATCGGCTGGCCGCCCGGCGTGTGGCCGACGGTCGCCATCCGCATCTCATCGCGCGTCAACTGCGAGCGATACCACTCCGCGCCGCGCGGTTCGACGTTGACCGCGCCGAACAGGCCGGGCGGAATCTGGCCGCCGTCGCCTTCGCCGGTCGTCGTCGCGCCCGCGCTGTACATCAGGTGGACGCCTTCCTTCATAGCGGCGTCAGCATAGAGGGTGTAGGTGGTGCGCCCACCGGGCGGGACGAGGCCGCCGGGAGGATTCGGGTTCTGGCCGACGTTCGAGCCGTCGTCGTTGATGCTGTTGACGAGTTGGAGGCCGACGACGTGGACGGAGGCGTGGCGCGTGGCGGGCTGCTCTCCGTCGACCGGAGTGGGGTTGAGCAAATTCTGGAAATCAATCTGCAAACAGTCGCCGACGTTCATGCGCAGGACGAGAGGGCGCGGTCGCTTGTCGCCGCGCAGCCGGACGTTGCCGGGAGTCAAGCCCGAACGCCAATCAATCGGCACGACGTTGTGGCGCAACGCGAAGATCATGCCCTGCGGCTGCACCGCGCCGAGGCGATTCCAGAAGAAGACCTGATCCAAGGCGACGACGCTCGCCTTGATCGTGCGCTCGCAGGGGGAGCGACCGCTCGACGCCGCAGTGTACTCATACGGGATCGCGTTCGGCTCCGGCGAAATCTTTCCGCCGCCCTCGATCTCACTATGCGTCTCTTTGTAATCGAGCGAGATGAAGGCGTAGTCGCTCTCCGTCTTCGGCCCCGAAGAGTCCTGAACGGGCTGCTCCTCTTTCAGCATGTCGTCGCCGATGGACGGCTCGTCAATGCCCTGATCCTGTTGCGCCGGGTCGGGCGTTGGGGTCGGAGTGGGAGTCGGAGTAGGAGTCGGTGTGGGGGTCGGCTCTTCACTGATGGAGATGTCCGTCTCCGGGGCTGACTGCTGCGTGGTCTGCCCCGTCGCGCTCGACGGCGAAGCGAACATGACGGCGAAGGCCGCGCAGAACATTACGAATGACAGGAACGATTGCTGGTGGGCACGATCTGTAGACATAAACTCACCTCTTGCGCTGGCCGGTTTGCCGTTCGGGTCGTAAATCTTTACGACGCGCGACGCGCTAACCGGAGACGTGGATCAGGAGAGTTTCATGTGCGCGGAAGCGAGTGTTGCGATGGCTGGCGCGCATCATCTGAAACATCACCTGGGACGAAGATAAAGGTTGAGCGAATGCCACAAGATGCGCTAAGATGCGGGCTGTCTGGCGTTAGCATCTTTTGTGCGCAGCAATGTGGCGAGAGTTGTTTACGCAAACAGTCCCCGCCGTCACCGGCTAGTGACGGCGGGGACAATCTATTTACCCCTATGTTTTGTTAGCACTATCTTCACGACGAGGTTTAGCGGCTATAACCGACGCTGAGTTCATTGGTTGCGGCCACTCAGCAAATGATGCTTATAAACTAAAGATGCTAGACACGCAGAATCTCAAACACGGTTGTTGAAATTCAGGGGTTCGGTGAGTACAGCATCAAACTTTTCTCAAGGGGTGCAGGCACTTTAAACTTCACCCGCGTTGCCTGTCAAGAATTATTTTTTAGTAATATTCTGGTTAAATATAACTGCAAAGTTTTGTGCAAGACGCAAATAGTTGATGTAATTGCAACATAATCCGCGCGCGTTGCAACCTTAACGCCGGTCATTTTTCTTTCACGGCGCAGTCGAGCCGACAAGGTGTGTGATCGGTTCGATTGCGCTCGCAGCATGACACGAAACGGCGAGAGAGAGCACGCGATTTAGCATCGAATCACGAACCGGGCCGGCGGGTCGCCGCGAGACGGCATGCGCATGCGAAGCCCGGCGGCCATCTATGTTTTTCCGGTCGCCCGTCGTTTTTATGATAGGCTTGAAGCGTGATGCGGGAAGAGCACGGACAGGCGAAAGCGGGCGCGGTTTTGCGGCGCAAAGCGTGGTGGCTCATCGCCGGTCGTTTCGCATTGGCCGTCGCTCTCTTC
>DASPJG010000360.1:0-6971 GCA_035628755.1 Pyrinomonadaceae bacterium | reverse complement strand
AACGCCGTCATGCGCGCCGTCGAAAATCGCCGCACCATCCTGCGCGTCACGAACACGGGAATCACCGCGCGCATCTCGCCGCGCGGAGAAATCTCGGACGCGACCGGCAGCTTTACTCCCGCCACGCGCACGTGGCCGATCACGCGCGCGACTGGGGGCAAAACTTTTTACACGCGCCACGGCGACCTTTTCGTCGCCCTCTGCGCCGCTTTGAGTATTACGCTTTTGGTCGGCAGCCGGTGGCCAGCCGTCCGTCGCAGATTCGGCCACTAACGCGAAAAGCGCAGGCGACCGGCAAAGGGCAACCGACGACGGACATTTTGGGGAGGTTTAATGTTAGAGACTTTATCAGTTCAAGAGTTGCGGAGCAGTTACGACGACCTGCGCGGGCGCGTCGAGCAACTCGGGAGGTTTCTTTGATGTCGCGGCGAAGCAGGAGGAGTTGAAGCGCATCGAGGCGCAAGCCTCCGCGCCGGACTTCTGGAATGATCAGGAGGAGGCGCAAAAGTTGTTGCAGCAGCGCAGCCGTCTGGAACGCGTCATCAGTCGCCAGCAGAATTTCGAGTCGGCGGTCGCGGACGCGGGCGTGCTCTTTGAATTCGCGGAGGCGGGCGATGATGCCGACAGTCTGAACGAACTTCGCGCCCTCGTCGAGCGGCTCGAAGGCGAAGTCGGCGAGGCCGAGACCGAGATGCTGCTCGCGGGCGAGAACGATGCGCGCAACGCGATCTGCACCGTCCATCCCGGCGCGGGCGGCACGGAGTCGCAGGACTGGGCTGAGATGCTGCTTCGCATGTATCTGAAATGGGCGGAGCGGCGCGGCTTCAAGACCGAGATCATTGACTACCAGCCGGGCGAGGAAGTGGGGATCAAGGGCGTGACGTTTCGCGTCGAAGGGGAATACGCCTACGGGCTGCTCGCCGCCGAGGCGGGCGTGCATCGTCTGGTGCGCATCTCGCCGTTCGATCAGGCGGCGCGGCGTCACACCAGTTTCGCGTCGCTCTTCGTCTACCCGGAGATTGACGAGACCATCGCGGTCGAGGTGCTGGAGAAGGACTTGCGCGTTGACACTTATCGCGCCACCGGCGCGGGCGGCCAGCACATCAACACGACCGACTCGGCTGTGCGCATCACACACCTCCCGACCAACATCGTCGTCCAGTGCCAGAACCAACGCTCGCAACACCAGAACCGCGCCGTCGCCATGCAAGTGCTGCGCTCGCGGCTCTACGAACTCGAACTGGAAAAGCGGCACGCCGAAACCGCCGCGCTCGAAGCGAACAAGGCCGACATCTCTTTCGGCTCGCAGATCAGAAACTACGTCCTCGCGCCCTACCGGCTGGTGAAGGACGCGCGCACGAAGTTGGAACGCGGCGATGTGGACGCGGTGCTGGCGGGCGATCTGGACGACTTCATCAAGGCTTATCTGCTGTCGCGCCGCGCGGCATAACCGGGAAATCTCAAGTCCCAAGCCGGAATACACAGACTTGAATCGAGACTTGAGACTTGAGATGCGGGACTTGAGACTTAAAAGATATGGCAACTACACAGACGGATACGCGGACGCGCCAACTGCCGCTCCAATCACCGCAGCGTAACTCGCGGCGCAACGAGATCATCGCCATCGCGCTTTTCGCGCTTGGCCTGATGCTCACGCTCTGCCTCGTCTTCTTCAACCCGAACGATCCGTCCCTGAACGCCGCCGGACAGGAAGAGACGCGCAACCTCGTCGGCCCCGTCGGCGCGTATGTCTCAGACGCGATGCTGCAATCGGTCGGCCTCGCCTCGTACCTGCTGCCGCTCCTGCTCTTTCTCGCCGCGTGGCGTCGCTTCCGCACGCGGCGCATTCATGCCCCCGTCTCGCGCGTCGCCGGGCTTGTCATGCTCCTCGTTTCGGCGGCGGCCATCCTCGCCCTCAGCCAGATGCCCCTGCTCTTCGACGGGCGCGTCAGCGCGGGCGGTTTCGTCGGCACGTTCGTCGCGTCGAATCTGGCGAGCGCGTTGAACGGCGTCGGCGCGCTCGTCCTGCTGCTCGCGTTTGCCGCCACAGGGCTTTTGCTCGCCACCAACTTCTCCTTCGCACGCGCCTACGAACGCTCCGTGGAAGCCTTCGGCCACCCTTCAACCTTCCTCAATTCGCTCTCGACGCGCTTCCAGACGTGGCGCACGGAGCGACGCGAGATGGCCGCACAACGCGCCGAACAGAGACGCGCCGCGCACGCCGCGCACGAAGAGGCCGCCGCCGAAGAGAAGCGGCTGCGCGAGAAGAAGACCGGAGCAGAACGCGTCGCCGAGTTTATGCGCGACACGGAGACGCACGCCACTTCCGCGACCGTGACGACGCAGCCCACTTCCGCCAACGTCGCCATCCAACGCTCCGCCGTTGCTGCCGAAGACGCTGCGCCGCCGCAGCCCTCTCTACAGGATGAGTTAGACGAAGGCTTCGATGAGTTCACCGGCGCGAACGCCGATGCTCAACTCTCAGGCGACGCTTTCGCACAGCCGAACGGCGGCGCATCCGCCCGCAAGACAAACGCAAAGGCCAAGAACGGCGACGGTAGTCTCTCGCCGGATGCTTTCGTCGCAGAGGAAGATGAAGAGGTCGCGGAGATGGTCGCTTCCGTGTCGGTCGTGCGCACGGAAAGCCCTGAGGAAGTTTCTCCGGGCAAGCAGAATGAAAGCAAGGCCATGCGCGAAGCGCGCCGCGCGGAGAAGTACGCAGAGGCGATGAGCGGCTACAGCCTGCCGAGTCTGGATTACCTGAACTCGCCGCCGCCGCGGCACGAACAGGCCGACGAGGAACTCCGCAACCTCGCCACGCGCGTCGCCGAGAAGTGCAAAGAGTTCAACGTGACGGGCAAGATCGAATACATCTGCCCCGGCCCCGTCGTCACGACCTACGAATTCAAGCCCGACCCCGGCGTCAAGTATTCGCGCGTCACCGGCCTCGTTGACGACCTTTGCCTCGCCTTGAAAGCCGAGTCAATACGCATTGATCGCGTGCCCGGCAAGGCGCACGTCGGCATCGAAGTGCCCAACCACCAGCGCGATAACATCATGCTCCGCGAAGTGATCGAATCGCGCCACTTCAAGGACTCTACGTCGAAACTGACGCTCGCGCTCGGCAAGACGATTGACGGCCTGAACTACGTCGCAGACCTCGCGCGCATGCCGCACTTGTTGATCGCGGGCGCGACGGGCACGGGCAAGTCGGTCTGCCTCAACTCGCTGGTCGTCTCGATTCTTTATAAAGCGCGTCCCGATGAAGTCAAATTCATCATGATCGATCCCAAGCGTCTAGAGTTGGGTCTCTACGCCGACATCCCGCATCTCGCCACGCCGATCATCACCGACCCGAAGCGCGCCGCAAACGCCTTGAAGTGGGCGGTCGCGCAGATGGAGGCGCGCTACAAGGAACTCGCCAAGTGGGGCGTGCGCAACATTGACGGCTTCAATGTCGAAGTGATGCGCCGCAATCTGGTCGAGGACTACGACGACGAGGGGCAGCCCTGGAAGACGCTGCCCTACATCGTCATCATCGTTGACGAACTCGCCGACCTGATGATGACCGCCGGGCACGACGTGGAAGAGGCCATCACGCGTCTCGCCCAAATGGCGCGCGCCGTCGGCATCCATCTCGTGCTCGCCACGCAGAGACCCAGCGTTGATGTCATTACCGGGCTTATCAAGGCCAACTTCCCTTCGCGCATCGCCCTGCGCACGTCGTCCAAAGTTGACTCGCGCACGATCATCGACGCCAACGGCGCGGAGCAACTTCTGGGGCGCGGCGACATGCTGTTTCTTCCGCCCGGCACGTCGCGGCTGATCCGCGTCCACGGCGCATATCTCGACGAGTCGGAGGTCGGTCGCATCGTCGCGCACATCAAGGGGCAGGGCGAACCGCTCTACGACGAGACGATCACGCAATCCGAGGAAGAGTCGGGCGGCGCGAGCGGCGCGGGCGGCGAGCGCGACGAACTGTTCGAGCAAGCCCTGCGCATCTGCGTCGAGATGAAGCGGGCTTCCACCTCGGTTCTGCAACGCCGCCTGCGCATCGGCTATGGCCGCGCCGCCGCCATCCTCGACGCGATGGAGCGCGAAGGCTACATCGGTCAGGCCGACGGCGCGCGCCCTCGCCCGGTCACCGGACGCGCTCACGAAACCGTCGCTCACTGGGACGAGCAACTGCGCGACGAAGGCTGAAACAACTTTTCCACAGCAACTGTGGAAAACCCTGTGGAAAAATCGCTTTTTGACGTTACAAGTTCCTGACAAATTTAGACTTCTAGCATTTTGCACACCTTCGCGGCAAAGTTTTGCGTTCCTGTTTCAGAGGCCGTTAAAGCCGTGAATGCTCAATGCTTTGTAGTTCGCAATCAACACTCGCCGCAGCGGCGCACACGCTTTTTCCCACTCGTGTTTTTCTGCTACGCGCTCCTGTTCGCGTGCGTCGCTTCGTGTGTTAAGTTGCCCCGCCGCGCCGGAGTTGTGAGTAGTCTTACAACATCTGAACTCACACGCGCGCCGTCTGCGCAGACAACGACGCGCATCAACATCAACACCGCTTCGCGCGAGGAGTTGGAACGCCTGCCCGGCATCGGCGAAGGGCTGGCCACGCGCATCGTCGAGCACCGCGAACGGCACGGAGCGTTTCGCCGCGTCGAACACCTCATCATCGTGCGCGGCATCAGCGAGAGACGCTTCGCGGCCTTGCGCGACTTCGTTACAGTTGATTAAGTTGACCGATTCGCTTTGAACGCTCAGGACGATCCGCGCCTTGCCGCGCGCGCCATCTTCGACGCCACGCTCGCGAGCATGGACGCACGCGCCGCCGTTCGCCGCGCGCTCGATTTCACCAACGGGCGACTCACCATCCTCGACACCGAATTCGCTCTGCACGCACAACAGCCGCTCGCGATCTATTCAATCGCCGTCGGCAAAGCGGCGGGCGCGATGGCTTCCGCGCTGGATGAAACGCTGGGCGACGCGCTCGCGGGCGGGGTCGTCTCCGCGCCGCCTTTGAGCAACGAATTGTCCGGGCATTGGCGAGTCTTCGCGGGCGGACACCCGCTGCCGAACGAGGCGAGCCTCGAAGCCGCGCGCGCAGCCTTCGCCCTGTTGCGGGCGGCTGATGCGGAGGAGCGCGCGCTCGTTATCTTTCTTATCTCCGGCGGCGGCTCGGCGATGCTCGAATGGCCGCGCGACGAATCAATCACGCTCGCGGAGTTGCGTGCGGCAAATCACGCGCTGATCTCCTGCGGCGCGAGCATCAACGAGATCAACGCCGTGCGGCGCGCGTTCTCATCCGTGAAGGGCGGCGGCCTCGGCGCACGCGCCGGACGCGCCGCGCAAATCTCTCTCATCATCTCCGACACGAAACCGGACGAGCCTCACAACGTCGCCTCCGGCCTGACTTTCGCTTTCTCGCAAGAGCCACACGATCCAGACGAGATCATCCATCGTTACCGGCTCGCCGCACGCCTCCCCGCTTCGATCCTGCGCGCCGTCAGGCAGCCGCGCACCTCTCACGCGGAGACGGAGCGTGCCACGACGCTTTGCCGCCATCATGTGCTGCTCGATAACGAGCGCGCTTTAGTGCGTGCGTCGGAGATTGCCGCCGCGCTCGGCTTTGCGGTCGAGATCGCGCGCGACGTTTCGGAGCAGGCGGTTGAAGAAGGTGCGGCTTTGCTCGTCTCGCGCCTGTTGGATTTGCGAAGGAGGGAGGGGGGGCGTCCGGTGTGTCTGATTTCCGGCGGCGAGTTCTCGTGCCCGGTGCGCGGCACAGGCATCGGCGGGCGCAACGCCGAGACCATGTTGCGTTGCGCGTTTGAAATAGAAACTCAGGTCGCGCGCGCTTTGTCAGGTGCGACCGGGCGCATCGTCGCGCTCAGCGCGGGCACGGACGGCATTGACGGCAACAGCCCGGCGGCGGGAGCTTTGTGCGACGACACGACGCTCGCGCGTGCGCGCGCGCTCTCACTCGACGCACAAAAATTTCTGGAAGCGAGCGACGCACATACCTTTTTCGCCGCGCTCGGCGACGCCGTCACGACCGGCGCGACCGGCACTAACGTCCGCGACCTGCGCCTCCTGCTCGCGGGATAAGGGCGGGTTTCAGGTTTCGAGTTTGAAGTTGCAGGTTAAAGACCAAAAACCTCTGTCTCCAAACTTGAAACCTGAGACCTGAAACTCACTCCGCCCTACCGAAATCGTCGCTGAAACGCACGATGTCGTCCTCGCCGAGATACGAACCGCGCTGGATTTCGATGAAGATTAATTTCTCCACGCCGGGATTTTCGACGCGGTGCTTCGCCTCGACGGGAATGTCTATCGTCTCGCCCGCCACCACCTTGATCTCTTCGTCGTTGAGCGTCACCTTGGCTTCGCCCGCCACCACCATCCAGTGCTCCGCGCGTTGCGCGTGCTTCTGGTAACTCAGACGCTTCCCCGGCAACACTTCGATGCGTTTGACCTTGAAGTTATCGCCCTCGTCGAGCACCGTAAACGACCCCCACGGTCGTTCGTCATAAAGCGGCGATGCGTTCGCCGTCCCGGATTCCGGCATTGCGTTGCCCCCTGCATTGGTTATTCGTAACTCTCCAGCCGCGTCCGGCCTGAATCGCCGCGACGCTCATCCGCCGCCGGATGGTTCAGACAATTTACACGCATGGAGTTTCCCTGTCACCTGAACCGTGGAAAGAGCGAAGAGTACAAGCGACGGAGAGCGGCAAGCTGTCTGCGTCGCGCGTTTCCCTTCCTCCGCCTTTTTTTCGCTTCCCCGTATTGATCATTCACGCACAAAAGTTTCGACCTTTAAATCCTGCCCGTCGGTGCTGACGGTGATCGTGCCGCTTCGCCCGGTCTGTAGAACCTGTGCACCGGCTGCGCGCCAGCGCGCGACGACGTTTTTATCGGGATGACCGTAGGGCGAAGCGAGGCCGACCGAAACGATGGCAACGGACGGGCGCGTG
>DASPJG010000359.1:0-10270 GCA_035628755.1 Pyrinomonadaceae bacterium | reverse complement strand
GCGAACTGCTGGACGCCGCGCGCGTCGAACGCCTGCGGCGCGCGGGCGCGCTCGTACTCGACGTGGACGACACGCTGCTGGCGCGCGAGCCTGCGCGCGGGGGCGGCATTGAAGAGACTTTCGAGGAGAGCGCGGCGGCCTCGCTGCTGCCGGAACTTTTGCGGCGCGGCTTCCGCGTCGGCCTCATCACGGGGCACGGCTGGCGACAACTTGAGTCGCGTCTGGTTGCGCCCATCGTCGAACGCTTGCGGGACATGGACGACGACGGAGCGAGCGTCGAGCGTCTGCGCATCTACGCCAATCGCGGCGCGACGAAGATCGTCCATGACGGAGAGCGACACGCGGTTGAAGAGGTTTACGGCGAGCGGCATCAACTTCGCACCACTGACGTTGCGCGGCTGCGCGCCCTGCTCGAAACGCTCGGCGCGGAATTCGGCGCGGACGTGGAAGCGCGCCGCGAGTGGTACGGGGCGGCCTTTCCGCGTTTCGATTTCACGACGCTGCCCGCGCGCGTTGACGTGCGCGAGGGAGCGGTGCTGGTCTTGCGTCCCATCCCGGCGCAGAGGCACGCGGGCGCGGGCGTGCGGCTCGACCCGCGCGCGGAAGTTTACGAACGCGGCCTTGAGTTGTTGCGCCGCGCGAATTTGGACGGCGAATACGAACTCGCGGAGAGCGGGCGCAGCAGCATCGAGATCACGCGGCGCGGCGTCTCGAAAGAAGCGGCGATGCGCGACCTCGTGGCGGAAGTTGCGGCGGCGACGGGCGCAGGAGAGGCGCGCGTGGAAGAGTCGCTTGTCTACGTCGGCGACGAGTTCTACGCGGGCGGAAACGACGCCGTGATCCCGCTGGTTTTCCCGCGCGCTCTCTGTTTGTCGGTCGCGGGAGAGCGCGCCGCGAAGGAGACGGCGGCGGGCGTCGTGTCGCTCGCGCGCGCGTTGCGGGCGGAGGGCACGGCGGCGACGCACGCGCTTCTGTCGCACCTTCTCAACTTGTCGGCGTGAGTTTGATTGTGCATTATTAACGGTCTCGTGAAGAGAGATATTCTACAGTGGGATGAAGAATTGCTTCGCGCCTGACGTTTCGACTTTGCGCCTCCGGCGTGAAACGGTTTTTTCGTAGAGTCGGCAATGTCAGGCGCGAAGGATTGAACCGGATCGCCCGGAGCGTTGAAAACGAGCGTTAGTTTTTTAAGATGAAAGAATTGCTTCAGTCGGCCAGCGGGTTTAACGTCGTCATTTTATGTGGCGGGCGCGGCAGCGGCCCGCTCGCCAATCAACTGCTCGATCAGGGCGCGCGCGTCACCTGTCTCGTCAACGCCTACGACGACGGGTTGAGCACCGGGCGGCTGCGCTACGTCTTCGACGAACTCGGCCCTTCAGACCTGCGCAAGAACCTGCTCTCCCTAATGAACCTCGACGCGCCCGGCTACTGGTCGCGCTACGAAGTTTTCGCCTACAGGTATCCGGCGGAAGCCGAGCGCGCCGCCGATTTCAGGCGCGAGATCGAAGACCTCTGCGCGACCGGCGGCGACGCTCTGGCGCGCGGCGAGCGGCGCGAACTGTTGAAGATGGCGGCGCGCATGCCTTCGGACGCGCGCGAGCGTTTCGTCGGCTACTTGAGACTGTTTCTCGCCGAACTCGTCAGGCGCGAACGCGAACACGGCGCGGAGTTTTCCTTCGCCGATTGCGCGCTCGGCAACTGCATCCTGCTCGGCGCGTATCTTCAACATGGCCGGAGTTGGACACGCGCTTTGCGCGCGCTCGAAGAGGTGTTGCAGGTGCGCGGGCGCGTCGAGATCGCGTCGGAAGAGAACCGCCACCTCTTCGCGCTCTGCACGGACGGGCGCGTGCTGCCGAGTGAAGCCGCCGTGATCACCGACGCAGACGGCGACATCCTCGAACTCTTTCTCGCCAGAGAACCCGTCGCCCCGCTCGGCCTCGATACGTGGGCTGCCGCAACGGGCGTCGAGCCTGCGCGCGAGCGCATCCGCCGCGAAGTTCACGCGCCCGCCGCAGCGAGTCCCGGCGCGCTCGAAGCCCTGAACGAAGCCGACGTGATCATCTACGGGCCGGGCACGTTCCACTCTTCGCTTCTGCCGACGTTGATGATTGACGGCATCGGCGACGCGATCCGGCGCAGCCGCGCGACGAAGATCATGGTCGTCAACATCGTGGAAGAGGCCGACACGCGCGGCGCGACGGGCGCGGAACTGGCGCGCAAGATCGTCGAGCAGGTGGGCGAAGGCGCATACGATTACCTGATCGCAAACGTGCCGCACCATCAGGGCGGCGAAGGCTATTTCACGTTTGACGAAGAGATGCTGCGGGGCACACACGTCAAACTCGCCACGCGCGACCTCGAAGACCGCACGCGCCCCGGTCGTCATCGCGCGCCCGTGCTCGTGCAGACCATCCTCGGCATCGTCAAACCGGAAGCCGCCGCGCTCGCGCGCAGCACGGAGGAGCAGCCGCTCGTGAGCATCGTGATGCTCGCGTGGAACCGCAAGGGCGAAGTCGAGATCGGTCTCAACGAACTGCGAAAGCTGACCTACCCGAACATCGAGTTGATCGTCGTGGACAACGGCTCGAAGGACGGCACGGCGCAGATGGTCTACGAGAAGTTTCCCGAAGTGACGGTCGTGCGCCTGCACGACAACACGGGCATGACGGGCTACAACGTCGGCTTCGCCACGGCGCGCGGCAAGTACGTCGCCATGCTCGACGACGATTCGCACCTTGCGCCGGAATCAATCGAAACGATGGTCAAGCTGTGGGAGGACGAGTCGAACAAGGACGTGGCCGTGATGGCGTTTCGCGTGATGAACCCGCATCTCGGCAGCCTCGTGACGCACCTGTGGGAGGAGCGGCTCGTCCCGACCGAGCCGGGGCGCGAGCGCGAGATCACGAGTTTCGCGGCCTGCGGCGCGGCCGTCCGCCGCGACGTGCTCGACGAGTGCGGCTACTTCGATGACGACTTCTTCATCTACGCCACCGAAGACGACCTCGCCATCCGCCTCTGGGACGCGGGCTACAAGATCATCTACGAGCCGCGCTGCTTGTCCTACCACCGTGAGAGCCGCCAGCAGCGTTCGTGGAAACGCTACGGGCGCGGCTTCCGCAACGCCGCGTGGTTCAACCTGAAACATTTGCCGTGGCGATTTTTGCCCGTCGTCTTCGTGCGCAATCTGTTCTGGCTCACCGTGCGCGGCATCCGTTTCCGTTCGTTCGCATACTTCTTCTACGGGCTGGTCGGCTATTTTCAAGGCTACCTGCAATGCCGCACCGCGCTTAAAAAACGGCGGCGCGTAAAAGCGGAGGTGGCGCGTTTCTGTCTGGAAGACGACTGGATCAGCCGCCCCATCATTAGCACCGTGCGGCGCATCTTCGCCGACAAGCGTTACATTCTGGACAAGAGGGGAGTCGCTCCATGAGCGCGTTGAAGGGAACTCTGCAAAACGAAACGACGGCGACGACGACTCCCGCCAGCGGCGACGCGGCAGCGACGCGCGCGCCAGACAAGCCTGCCTCCGTCTTCGACTTTCGCCCGACCGCGTGCGGCGCGTGCGGCGGCGAGCGGGCGCGCCTGCTCGGCTGGCGCGGCGGCGACGCGCACCACGGCGGCGCGGGAGTGCGCACGCGCATCGTCCGCTGTCTCGATTGTTCGCACATCTACCCGAACCCGATGCCTTTCCCCGCGCGCAGCCTCGATGATCTCTACACGGACACCGACGACTATTTTCAAGGCCACGACGTGGACGCCAAGAAGCAGAGCGCGCTCGACAAGATGGCCTACTTCGAGAAGACGCTGGGGCGGCGCGGTCGTTATCTGGACGTGGCCTGCGGGCGCGGCGAGAGTTTGTGGGCGGCGCGCGAGAGCGGCTGGGAATATGAAGGCGTGGATGCGTCGTCGGCCTATCTGGAATGGGCTGAGGCCAACCTCGGCGTGCGCGGCCGTCTCGGCACGCTCGACGAAATCAAGTTTCCCGACAACCATTTCGACGCCATCACGATGAACGCCATCATCGAGCATCTCTACGATCCTTACGCCACGATGAGCGAAGTCTTCCGCATCCTCAAACCGGGCGGCCTGCTCTGGTTCGACGCGCCGAACGAAGACGGCCTCTACCAGCGCATGGGCAATCTCTACATGCGCGCCCAGAGGCGCGACTGGGTCGTCACGCTCGCCCCCACTTTCCCGCCCTACCATGTGCAGGGCTTCAACCCGCGCTCGCTGAAACGGCTGCTGGCGCGCGTAAATTTCCAGATCGAGCAGTTCACGATGGGCGGGGCGATCTGGCCGCCGCAGGGCGTGATGACTTGGCGCAAACAGGCGGAGTATCGCGCCGCCAAACTCATTGACTGGGTCGGTCGCCACACGGGCGCGGCGATTTACATGGACGTGATCGCGCGCAAACCCCTGAGTTGAGACGATCACCCCGTTTTTTACTTTTGGGTGGAATTCTGTTAGGTTCAACCGTTTAAAACGAGCAGGGACCCCAACGCGCCAATTATCTTTTCCGGTCTGCAAAATAGTAGCTATATCCCTGCTTTGAATCGTCGTCTGAATTTGATTGAGCCGAATGTCGCCGCCGCGAGGCGCGGTAAAGCGCGCCGACAGTATTTTGAGCCGCTTCTGTTTTTGTTATGTACACACGCTTGTTGAATTTCCTGCGTTGCCCGCACTGCCACGGGAGCTTGGAAGCCTTCCCCCTCACGACCGCCGCCCCCGCCACTGCGTCCGACGAAGAGATCACAGAAGGGCTGCTGCGCTGCAAAGGCTCGCACTGGTTTCCGATTGTGCGCGGCGTCCCGCGCATGCTGCCCGACTCTCTGGCCGAGCACTGGGAAACTTTACGTCCGCTGCTTCCGCAACCCCTGCCGCCGGAGTTGCAGCCCGTTGTGGAAACGGCGCGCTCGTTTGCCGGTGGGGTCAATTACGACCGGCAGACGCGCGAGAACTTCAGCCACGAGTGGGACAACCACGATCTCGGCGGCACGACATGGGGCATGAAACTCTCCGACCGCGTGGAATGGTTTTTCCTGAACCCGCTGCGCATCCCCGTCGAAGAACTCAAAGGCAAAGTGATGCTCGACGCCGGTTGCGGCAACGGCAGCCAGTCGGTCGCCTACACCGCGCTCGGGCTTGAAGTGATCGCGGTTGATCTCAGTTCCGGGCTGGAACACGGGCAGGCTTACCGGCACCGGCATCCGGGGGCAGACCCGGCGCGCGTCCATTTCGTGCAGGCCAACTTGCAGCAACCGCCGCTCGCGCCCGCCACGCTCGACATCATCCACTCGGCGGGCGTCCTGCACCACACGCCCGACACCTTGCAGACCTTCCGCGCGCTGCGCCCGCTGCTCAAAGAGGGCGGCACGTTCTACGTCTGGCTCTACAAGTATGAGAAGTTGGTGACGCCCGTGGTGGACACGCTGCGCGTTGTGACGACGCGCGTGCCGCCGCGCCAGTTCGCGCGCGTCGCAGACCTGATGGCCGTGCCCTTCATCGGCTTCTGCAAGGCGGTCAACGGGCTAGGCGTGCGCAAGTACCCGGTGATGAGCCGCCGCGAGGCCGCGCTCGCCCTGATGGACATCTTCGGTGCGCCTTACGCCTATTACCATTCTTATGAAGAGGTGGCCGCGTGGTATGAGGCCGCGGGGTTCACGGAAGTGTGGCCTTGCAACGACGACCGGAGGGGCTTCGGCGTCTGCGGGCGTCTGCCCGGCAGCGGAGATGAAGCGAGGGATTCAAAGTCGGCATCGAAGGGCGAACAGGCGACGCCGGGTTCTCAGGCGACGCTTCAGGCAGCAACGGCGAGCAGGCAGGGAGGCCAGTTTTAATGTACATCCTCGGTTTAACGACGCTCGGCGATTCCGCCGCCTCCCTGCTGCACAACGGCGAACTCGTCGCCGCAGCGGAGGAGGAGCGTTTCACGCGCGTCAAGCATTACAGCGGTTTTCCCTACAACGCCGTCCAGTTCTGTCTCGACCACGCAAACATCAAAATCTCCGATGTCGAGCACATTGGCCTCTACTGGAAACCGTGGGTGCTGCGCCACAAGGCGATGCAGGCTTTGAAGTCCGCGCTCATCTCGCGCGACATGTTCAAGGCGCGCGTTGACCGCGGCGTCGCGCAGGTCGGCGACAGCTATCTCGGCATGTTCCGCCACCCCCGCCGCATCCGCGAGCACTTCGGGCCGTCGAAGTTTCGCTTCCATTTTCTCGAACATCACCAGTGCCACGCGGCGAGCGCGTTTTTCCCTTCCGGGTTCGACCGCGCCGCCATCCTCACCTGGGACGGCACGGGCGAAGACACGACGACGCTGTTCTCGCAGGGCGAGGACAACCGCCTGCGCGTCCTGAAGCGCATCAAACTGCCGCACTCGCTCGGCCAGTTCTATTCGGCTGTGACGAACTTTATCGGCTTTGACATGTTCGGTGGCGACGAGTGGAAGGTAATGGGCTTGGCCGCTTACGGCAAACCTGAGTATTACGACTTCTTCGCCAAACGCGTGCTCTCCGTCAACGGCAACAACGACTTCCACCTGAACATCCGCGTGCTCGACCATCACCTCGCCAAGCACTACCAGTTCGGCGAGGAGATCAGCCGCGCTCTGGGGCCGCCGCGCCAGCCCGACGAAGATTTAACCGAGCGGCACTGGAACATCGCCGCCAGCGCGCAGAAGGTGCTGGAAGACACCGCGCTCCATCTCATACGCGGCTTGCACGAAATGACGGGCGAAGAGAATTTGTGTATGGCCGGGGGCGTCGCCTTCAACTCCGTGATGAACGGGCGCATCATGACCGAGTCGCCGTTCAAAAAGTACTACGTCCAGCCGGCGGCGGGCGACGCCGGGTGCTCGCTCGGCGCGGCCTTGATGGTGCATCACATGCGGCTCAAACAGCCGCGCAAGTTTCGCATGGAGCACGCCTACTACGGCCCCGGTTTTAGCTCCGAAGAGTGCGCGGCGGCTTTGACCGCGGCGGGCTTGCGCTTCGAGACGCTGCCGGACGAAGAGATGCTCCCGCGCGTGGCGCGCATGCTGGCCGACGGGGCGATCCTCGGTTGGTTTCAGGGACGCATGGAGTTCGGGCCCCGCGCGCTCGGCAACCGCTCCTTCATCGCAGACCCGCGCCGCGCGGACATGCGCGAGTTGCTGAACAAGAAAGTTAAACTGCGCGAGTGGTTTCGCCCGCTCGCTCCTTCGATGAAAGAGGAAGCGAGCGAAGAAGTGTTTGGCCGCCCGCACTATGACCCGTTCATGGTCACGGTCTTGCACGTCGCGGAAGACAAGCGGGGCGCGATCCCGGCGGTGGTACACGTAGACGGCACGGCGCGTCCGCAGACCGTCAGCCGCCGCACGAACCCGCGCTACTGGAACTTGATTGACGAGTTTGCGCGCCTGACCGGCGTCCCGATGGTGCTCAACACGTCCTTCAACATTCAAGAGCCAATCGTGTGCACGCCGCAGAACGCGATCAACACGTTTCAGGGCGCAAACTTCGACGGGCTGGTGCTGGAAAACCATCTCGTGCTGCGTCGCTAGCGGCGACGCAGATTCGCTTACGTCAGAGCAGCCGGACTCCGTAGGAGCACACTTTTTTCGACAGCATGAACGCCGCCCTTGCCATTCTGTTTCTGCTCACCGGCTCGGCCATTGCGCTCTTTATCCCGGATAAGGGCGGCGCGGCGCTCATTTTCTGCATCATGGTCGCGCTCGTCTTCGGCTACCTGATCGGGAAAGTCGAGAGCGACCGGCGTTACCTGCTGCAACTGTTCGTGGCGGGGCTGCTCATCAGGATGATGGTCGGGTCATTCATTTTCGCCTTCGAGTTGCAGGAGTTTTTTGGCGGCGACGCGATCACTTACGACCACCTCGGTTTCGAGTTGCTCCAGTGGTATCGCGGGCTGGCCGAGATTTCCACGACGGACGACACGGTTGTCTGGGGCATGCCGTATCTGGTGGCGGGCATCTATGCCATCGTCGGGCGCAACGTGCTCGCCGTGCAGTTCTTCAACGCCATCTGCGGCGCGGCGGCGGCGGTCGTCGTCTACGTCTGCGCGCAGCACATCTTTCAAAATGTGCGGGTGGCGCGGGTGGCCGCGCTGCTCGTGGCCTTCTACCCGTCGCTCATCCTCTGGTCGTCGCAGGCGCTCAAGGACGCGCCCATCGTTCTGCTGCTCGCCGTCGCCATCATGGCCACGCTCAAACTCGGCGAGCAGTTGAGCGTCAGGTACGGGCTGCTTCTGTCGGGCGCGCTGCTCGGCCTGTTGAGTTTGCGCTTCTACATCTTCTACATGGTGGCGGCGGCGATCACGGGGGCGTTCGTCATCGGGATGAAACGCGTGACGGCGCAGAATTTTGGGCGGCAGTTTGTGGTGATAGCCGCGCTGGGGCTGATGCTGACTTACGTGGGCGTGCTGCGCACGGCGAGCGCGCAACTGGGCGCATACGGCAACCTTGAGACCATGCAGCGCAGCCGTCAGGATTTGGCGACCGCGCAATCCGCCTTCGGGCAGGACGTGGACGTATCAACGACTTCGGGCGCGCTCAGCGTGATCCCGCTCGGCATGATGTATTTGTTGTTCGCACCCTTTCCGTGGCAGATGGCGAACCTGCGCCAGAGCATCACGCTGCCGGAGATGATGCTGTGGTGGGGCAGCTTTCCGCTGCTGGTGCTGGGCGGATGGTTCACCTTGAAGTACCGTTTGCGGCAAGCGTTGCCGATTATCCTGTTCACGACGATGTTGACTTTGGCGTATTCGATTTTTCAGGGGAACGTAGGGACGGCGTACCGGCAGCGGTCGCAGTTGTTGATCTTCTATTTCATCTTCGTGGCGGTCGGATTCGTGCTGTTGAAGGAGCGTAGAGAGGAACGCGCTCGTCAGGCGATACTGTCGCGGCAGGCGGCGCAGCAGTTGGCCGAGGGCAACCGTCGCTACAGGAAATGGAAACAGGGCAAAGAGAAGGAACTGGAAGACATCGCCAACAGCCTGTCGGAGAAGATCGGCTTCTAATAAATTTCTCGCGCACGCCCCGGCCACCGGGCGCGTTGACGCAAGTTGATATTCAACGCACGAGGCATTACCCGAAAGGCTTTAGCCCTGCACACGACCCCGACACGGAGACACATCGCACCGGACGCCATTATCGCCACCCCGAAAGGCATGGTTGCCGTCAAACTTGAAACCCTGAATTTGCCGCCCCGTTAGTTTAGTTAAACCATGAACGGCCTGCTTGCCACTTTATCGTTCCTCTATTTCGTCACCATGCCTTTCCTCGTCCCCGTGCATGGCGGGACGGCTGTGCTGCTGTGCGGAGTGTGCGCCCTCATCACCTGCTACCTGATCATGCAGAGCGATCTCGACAGGGAATTTCTGCTTCAGGTGTTCGTCAGCGCGGTGCTGGTCAGGCTGGTGCTGGCAACCGCGATTTACTACCTGCGCCTGCAAAACTTTTTCGGCGGCGACGCACTCACCTATGACCAGCAGGGACACCTCCTCACGCTCGTCTGGCAAGACCAACTGACCTTTCAGGAGTTCTCGCGCGGCAATCAAAACGACTTCCTCGGCATGCCGTATCTGGTGGCGAGCATCTACACGCTGGTCGGGCGCAACACGCTGGCCGTGCAACTTTTCAACGCCGTGCTGGGCGCGGCCACCGCGCCGGTCGTCTACGTCTGCGCGCAGCGCATCTTTCAAAATGTGCGGGTGGCGCGGGTGGCCGCGCTGCTCGTGGCCTTCTACCCGTCGCTTATCCTCTGGTCGTCGCAGGCGCTCAAGGACGCGCCGATCATGCTGCTGCTCACGCTGACCGCCCTGACGACGCTCAAACTCGGCGAGCGGTTCAACCTGAAATATCTGGCCGTGCTGTTGTTCTGCCTGTTCGGCCTGCTCAGCCTGCGCTTTTACATCTTCTACATCATGATCGTGGCGGTGGGCGCGGGCTTCATCATCGGCATGCGGCGGCTCACCGCGCAGAGTTTCGCACGGCAACTTTTGATAGTCGCCTGTGTCGGGCTGGCTTTGACTTATCTGGGCGTGCTGCGCACGGCGAGCGTGCAGTTGGAGGGTTACGGCAATCTGGAACGGGTGCAGCGCAGCCGTCAGGATTTGGCGGCGTCGGCGCAGTCGGGGTTTGCACAGGACGTGGACGTATCGACGACTTCGGGCGCGCTCAGCGTGATCCCGCTCGGCATGATGTATTTGTTGTTCGCACCCTTTCCGTGGCAGATGGCGAACCTGCGCCAGAGCATCACGCTGCCGGAGATGA
>DASPJG010000358.1:0-3204 GCA_035628755.1 Pyrinomonadaceae bacterium | reverse complement strand
GGGTGGTTGAGATCGCCGCCCGTCAGGATGCGCGCGAGCCGTTCGCCGATCTGCGCGTCGTAGTCGGAGATGAAGCCGCCGCGTTTCATCTGGTGGATGCCGAGTTTCAGAGTGGCGAGCGCAGGTAGGCCGAGCGCGAGGATGTCCGTGCGCGGCTGCGGTTCGGTATAGCCGCCTTTCGCCAGCGCGAGCACTTCCTGTTTGGCGTCGGCGATGAGGCGGTCAGGATTCATCGTGACTGAATCCTCGTCGCGCAGGAAGCCCAACTGCCGCGCCTCGCCCGCCGACGTGGCGACCTTCGCAAGCGCAATCGTCTCGAAGGCGCGTTTAACGAACGGGAACGGGTCGGCGTCGTCCATCCCCTTCGGGATCGAATCAAGCGCGCGCACGAGCATCTCCTTCGTCCCGCCGCCCGCCGGGATAACGCCCACTCCCGCCTCGACCAGCCCGATGTACAACTCCGCCGATGCACGCATGCGGTCGCCGTGAATCGCCACCTCGCAGCCGCCGCCGGGCACGAGTCCGAACGGCGCGGTCACGACCGGCTTCGGCGAATAACGCAAACTCATCGTGGCGCGTTGAAACTCGCGCACCATCAAGTCAATGTCTTCCCAGTTCTCCTCCTGCGCTTCCAGCAGGATGAGCATCAGGTTTGCGCCGACCGAGAAATACTGCGCCTGATTGCCGACGACCATGCCGACGAAATTCCGTTCCACTTCGGCGAGCGACTGTTTGATCATCTGGATCGTGTCGCCGCCGATGGCGTTCATCTTCGAATGGAATTCCAGACACGCCACGCCGTCGCCGATGTCGATCAGAGACGCCCCGGCGTTCTTCTTGACGACGCCTGTGCGATCCTTGACAGATTTCAAGATCACGACGCCCGCCGGTTCGTTCATCGGCTGGTATTCGAGCTTGTCGAAATCGAAATAGAAACGCGCGCCGCCCTCCGTCTTGTAAAAACTCCGCGCGCCCGTCTCAAGCATGCGCTCGACGTTGGCAGGCACGCGCGCGCCTTCCTCACGCATGCGCGCGACCGAACGCTCCACGCCGATGGCGTCCCACGTCTCGAACACGCCCAACTCCCAGTTGAAGCCCCAGCGCATCGCGCGATCCACGTCCACGACGTTGTTCGCGATCTCCGGGATGCGGTTGGCCGCGTAGCGCAGCGTGCGCGAGATGGTCTTCCACAAAAACGCGCCCACGCGATCTTTCGACCAGACGAGAGCCTTGATGCGCTCGCCCGTGTCTTCGACGTTCTTCGCCATCTCGAGCGCGGGCAGCTTCACTTTCTCGGCGGGGCGATATTCGAGCGAAGCGTGGTCGAGCGTCCAGATTTCCTGTTTCTCGCCCGCGCCCTTCTGCTTGCGGTAGAAGCCGCCTTTCGTCTTGTTGCCGAGGATGCCGCGCCCGATCATCGCTTGCAAAAATTCCGGCGCGACGAACACCTCGCGCTCCTCATCTTCGGGCACGGCCTCGTAGAGATTACGCGCGACATGTGCGAACACGTCGAGACCCACGATGTCGAACGTGCGGAAGGTGGCGGACTTCGGGCGACCGAGGGCCTGCCCCGTCATCTTATCAACTTCTTCGATGGTGTAGCCGTCTTCGAGCATCGTCTTGATCGAGACGAGCGCGCCGTAAGTGCCGATGCGGTTGGCGATGAAGTTCGGGCGATCCTTCGCGATCACGACGCCCTTGCCGAGCCTTTGATCGAGGAAGCCGAAGACGGCGCAGGCCACTTCCGGTCGCGTCCACTCGGTCGGGATCAGTTCGCACAGGTGCAGGTAGCGCGGCGGGTTGAAGAAGTGTACGCCGAGGAAGTGGGCGCGAAAGTCTTCCGAGAAGCCTTCGGCGATGGCGCGAATCGGGATGCCGCTCGTGTTCGACGCGACGACCGACCCGGCGCGCCGGTGCTCTTCGACCTGCGCGTAGAGCCTGCGCTTGATCTCCAGATTCTCCACGACGGCTTCGATGATGAAATCGCAACTTTTGAGCCGCGCCATGTCGTCTTCAAAATTACCGACCGAGACGAGCGCAGGCACGTCGGCGGTAAAGAACGCGGCGGGCTTGGCGCGCTTCGCCGCATCGAGTCCGCCCTGCGCGATGCGGTTGCGCACGGCGCGCGAGTCGAGCGTTAAGCCTTTGGCCTGTTCATCCGGCGTGAGTTCGCGCGGCGCGATGTCCAGCAAGAGGACGGGTATTCCGGCGTTTGCCAAATGCGCGGCGATCTGCGCGCCCATCGTGCCCGCGCCCAGCACCGCCGCTCGTTCGATCCGAAGCATAGGGAAAGACCTTTCTCCAAGAGTCTCATGCGAGAACTCACATCATACTGAATGAGCATTCATTCAGCAAGAGCAAACTTCGCCGTCACTTTCGGAAATTCTCACTCTATGCCTAACCTGATGATAGGGTGTGGGAATCTGAGGACGGCTAAATAATGCATGATGAGCTAAAGGCCGGGCTACGGGTCATCAGGTTAAGGCACGGGCGTGCAGTTCGCGCTGGTTACCGGCAAGACTTGTGTGGGGGTCTTGATAGAGTCTCCTATATGCGCTCCGACGACGGTTATATTCCCGTTGGCGTCGCTTTTGCCCATGCTGATCGCCCCGCCCGTCGCGGGCAGAAGGAGCACCGCGTAGCCGGGCGCGGGAGTAGTGAGGTCTTGGAAGAAGACCGTTACGGGTATCGGCGCGCAGACGGGAGAGCCGCCGTTGAAGACGTTGATCCGCGGCTCCCATTGTGGAGGTAGAGGAGGAAGTTGTCCGACGATGGCTCCGCGTGTGTCGGGCGACTTGAGTAGCCAGCGCGGAGGATTTTGGGTGTCGCCGTAATTCGAGAGCACGGAGTTCCAGCAGGGTGACCATATCTGGAAATTCATGTTCCGATGCGGGTTGTCGGGGTGCCCGGAGCAGATCTTCTGCGCCGCCATGTGATTGTCCATAAAGCATGAAGCCTGCGGCATGCCCGGAGAGAAAAGGTTGCCGGTCGTGAGCATGTTGGCCGTGCAGAAGTTGCCGCCAATGTTCAAACCGGCGTATTCGTCCTGAATCGAGAAGCCGAGGTGGCCGAACTCATGCACGAACATGCGCGGGTGACTGGCATTGGAGTCTGTCCGCCGGGACATCTCGATTGTCGGCTGCCCAAACCACTCGCGCCCGAGATAACCGCCCAGCCAGACGGTATGCGGCCAGATGGTGTTGT
>DASPJG010000357.1:0-2039 GCA_035628755.1 Pyrinomonadaceae bacterium | reverse complement strand
CTGGTGGAAGTATGTCTTGACGGACGTGACCGAAGGGACGATGGGCAACCGCGAGCGCATGGCCTTCATTTACGACTCGCGCAAGATCAACTTCGGCGGCCTCGCCAGCGAAGTCGTCATCCCGCCCGTGCGTCGCAAGGGAAAGAAGACGCTCGAACCCGCGCAGCAACTCGCGCGCACGCCCTTCATGGTCGGCTTCAGCGTCGGCTGGTTCAAGTTCACCATCTGCACCACGCACATCCTCTACGGCAAGGCCATCGCCAACGAACCCGAACGCATCCGCGAGATCGAAGCCCTCGCAAACTTCCTCGCCGCACGCGCGCACGAGGAGCACGCGTGGGCGAAGAACATGATCCTCCTCGGCGACTTCAACGTCTTCGATACGACGGACGAAACGCTGAATGCCATCCTTCGGGCGGGCTTCTACATCCCCGAACAACTCAAAGGCCACCCTTCCAACGCCCTCAAGACCAAGCACTACGATCAGATCGCCTTCATCGCTCCCACCATTCAGGAGAAGCTCAAGCTGTGCAGCGCGGGCGCGTTCGACTTCTTCAAATACGTCTACCGCACCGAAGACGAAGCGATGTACGCGAAGTCAATGAGCGCGGCTTACCTGAAGAACAAGCAGGGCCAGAAGCGCAACGCCAAAGAGCGCACGCGCTACTACAACGACTGGCGCACTTTCCAGATGTCCGACCATCTCCCGCTCTGGATCGAACTCCAGATCGACTTCGGCAAGGAATACTTGCAGGCGAGACTCCGTAACGAGTCGCAGCCGGTGGCGACGACGAAAGTTGCCGCCGGTTTCGTCACGGAGTAAAGCGCGCGGCGGGGCGCGAACTGCCCGCCGCCTGAGGGGCTTAAGTTTTGACGAGCGGGGCGAGCGCGAGTTGCTCGTCTTCGGTGAGATAGGTGAAGGCGAGACTGAAGCCGACGTGTTCGTCAACCGAGGCCACCTCGCCGCGCAGTTGCAGCCACTTGCCGTTGGGTCGCTTGATGGCGAAGACGATCACTTCGCCGATCTCGGCTCTGCTGAGCGTGTCGATGAAACAGCCGCCCATGCTCAGGTCTGAGACGCGCGCCTGATGCCGCCCCGACTGTCCCTCCCACCATGCCTCGAGGGAAACACTCGCACGCTTGTCTTCCCGACGTTCGTTCTCCATGCCTGCTCCGTCGCCTCCTCCCGCTATCTTCCGATTGACTCCATCAAGGACGCTTCCACGCGCGCCGCGATCTCTCTGGCGCGTTCGAGCAGATCGTCCGCGCGTGAGATGTGTTCGCCCGTGAACTCCTCGTCCTCGATCTCGGACGCGTTGACGAGCACGTTGTAACGCGCGGCGACGACGGCGGCGAGCGCGAGTTGCGCGCCCGTCGCCGAGTCCGACAACCACGCCGGTTCGCCGAGTTCGGCCAGCGTCTCCAGCAACTCGCCCACCTGCACCGCGAGGCTCGCCACTTCGAGCGGCACTGCCGCCGCGCCCTTCAAAGCCTCTTCGACGGCGTTTGCGCGGGCGCGGCGTTCCTCGTTGCTCCGCCCCGGCATGCGGCGCGCGCCGATGACGCCCGCGAAACTCGCGCCGTCTTCGTCCGCCGCTTCCGTGAGCCGCGCGCGCAGGTCGCCGAGCGCCTGCAACGCGTCGCGCGCCTCGCGCTCCATGTCTTCCTGTTTGCCCTTGCGCTCGACGAGGTGCGCGACCATCTCGCCGAGCGCGGCGGCGAGCGAGGCCGCGTGCGCCGCCGCTGCGCCGCCGCCCGTGATCTCGTCGGGCGCGGCCTGCGGGGCGTCGGCAGTAACGTGTGTGCGCTCAGTCGAAGCGGCTCCGACTTCGCGCTCCGGCATCACGCCGCGCCGCTTGATCGCTTCGGCTTCGACATCCGCGCTCCAACCCGCCCGCTCCCCGCCCGAAGCATCTTTACTTGCCGCGTCGCTCCTCTGTCCGGCGACGGCCTCGCGCCTTTTCGCGAGCGCGGAGGCGATGCGGTTTTCGAGCACGAGATGGGGCGAGAAGTTTTCGATCTGTAGGAAATACTCCGCG
>DASPJG010000356.1:0-2651 GCA_035628755.1 Pyrinomonadaceae bacterium | reverse complement strand
TCGCGCCGCAGTAGACGCCGCGCGTCGTCGGCTCGAGCTCGGCGATGATCTCCATGGCGCGGATCTTCGGCGCGCCGGTGATCGAGCCGCCGGGAAAGGTCGCGCGCAGGAGATCCACCGCATCGGTGTCTGGCGCGAGCCGTCCGACGACGGTGGAGACGAGGTGATGGACCGTCGGATACGATTCCAGCGCGCAGAGCGAGGGCACCCGCACACTGCCGGGCTCGCAGACGCGCGAGAGGTCGTTGCGCAGCAGGTCGACGATCATCACGTTCTCCGCCGCGTCCTTCGCGCTACGCTGCAACTCCTCTTTGAGCCGCGCGTCTTCCGCCGCCGAACGCCCGCGCGCCCGCGTCCCCTTGATCGGCCATGCCTCCACGCATCGCTCGTCGTCTCCGCCGCTGTGCGAGACGCGCAGGAAGCGTTCGGGCGACGCGCTGATAACAGTGTCTTCACGGCGGCGCAGGAAGGCCGCGAAAGAGGCCGGGTGCTCACGCCTGAGACGCAAAAAAACGCGCTCCGCGCTGTCGCCCTCCGGTAAACGGCAGGAGAACTGCTGCGTCAGGTTCGCCTGGTAAATGTCGCCCGCGTAGATGTGACGCTTGATGCGCCGCACTGTCTCCGCATACTCCGCCCGCGTGAAATTCGACGCCGCCACGGCGAGCGCGGTGCGCTCCTCCGGCAGGCCGCCGTCCTCAACATCGAAGTCTCCGGCCTGACGCGCTTCGTCGAGCGTGGCGCGTGCGCGCGCGGCCTGCTGCTCTCCGGCGATGCTCGTGAGATAGGTGAACCCGCGTTCGTAGTCGTGGACGACGAGCGTGTCGTAGAAGGCGAGCGCGGCGTCCGCGTCGGGCGCGTTGCGACTTGCGGGCGCGCTGCTTCGCAGGCGTTCAAATTGCCGCGCCAGATCGTAGGCGAAACTGGCGATGCACGCCCCACCCGCGACGGGCAGGTGAGACGCTTCGCGCTCCATGCGCTCCATTGGTCGCACGCGGTAACGCGCGAGGCGTTCATCGAGCAACGACAGGAGCGAGCCGCGTTCGACGCGCCCTGCGGTCTCCCCGCGCCGCTCTATCAACAACTCGTCGCCACGCGCCTCGACCGTCTCGAAAGGGTCGAAGGCGGCGATCAGGAAACGCGCCTCGTCGGTATCTCCACGCGCGCCGCCGCTGTCGAGAATCTGCGCACGCCGATTTGGCGCGAGTCGCAGCAACGCGCGCAGGAGTTCGTCGGCGGAGATTTCGTATTCACACATGGAGGGCGAGGTCAACCAGCCGGTCTCGCCATTCCAGTGTGCGCCGCTCACAGGTTTATTCCGCCGCCGCGGCCAACGCTTCGGCCTGCAGTTTTTTGCCGAGCGAAGCGCGCCAGTGGGTTTCGAGCGTGTTGACGTTTTGCGAGACGGCGGGCTGGCCTGCCACCGTGATGCGAAGCTCTGCGCCGCCGACGCGCCCGATGATCGAGAGCGGGCAACCCAGCCCTGCTGCGATCTCTTCGACGCGCGTGCGCGCCTGTTCCTCGAAGCTGACGATGATGCGCGAGGGCGTCTCGGCGAAGAGTTGGGCGGCGGCGGAGAGCGCGCCCGGAAGATCGACGGTCGCGCCGGTAGAGGGACGGTTGAGAGTGGAGAAACAGCTTTCGGCGAGGGCGATTGAGAGGCCGCCGTCGGCGGCATCGTGCGCCGAGCGGAGCAAGCCTTCGTCGGCGGCTTGCAGGCAGGCGGCCTGCACGGCCTGTTCGAGTTTGAGATCGATGCGAGCAAGGCGTCCCGCCCGCAGCATCTCTTCGACGCTCAGCCCCTCGACGGTCGCGGCGTACTCGCTGATGCTCAGGTCGTCGTGCGTCTCGCCGAGCAGCGCGATCAGGTCGCCTTCGGTCTTGAAGCCGGGCTGGATGATGCGGCGCACGTCTTCGATGATGCCGACCATGCCGATGACGGGCGTGGGGAGGATGCCGCGCCCCTCCGTCTCGTTGTAGAAGGAGACGTTGCCGGAGATGACGGGCGTGTCGAAGACGCGGCAGGCTTCCGCCATGCCATCAATCGTCTCGGAGAACGCCCACATCACTTCGGGGCGTTCGGGCGAAGGGAAGTTGAGACAGTTGGTGACGGCGATGGGGCGCGCGCCGACGCAGACGACGTTGCGCGCGGCCTCCGCCACGATCTGGCGCGCGCCCTCGCGTGGGTCGCGGGCGCAGTAGCGTCCGTTGCCGTCGAGACACATGGCGAGCGCGCGGCGCGTCTCCTTGATGCGCACGATGGCGGCGTCCGCGCCGGGCAGCACCGCCGTGTTCGTCCGCACCATGTGATCGTACTGGCGATAAACCCACTCTTTCGAGGCGATGTTCGGCGCGGCAAGCAACCGGAGCAGAGCCTCGTTGTGATCCGCGCCCGACGCGGAGACGGACGACTTCGACGCCGAGAGGATCGTGTCGAGTTCCTCCGAACTCTCGACCGTGTCGTTTAACGAAGGCGTCTCCGGCGGCGGCGAAACGCCGTCCGAGACATTCACGGGGGCGGCTTCTTCATCCCTCGCGCTCGCGCCTTCACCCGCTGTCTCAGGCGCGCGCATCGGTCGTTCGTAAACCGGCGCTTCATCCGTCAGGTAGCCGACGGGGATGTCCGCGACCGTGCCTTCGTGGTGCATGATCTG
>DASPJG010000355.1:0-6179 GCA_035628755.1 Pyrinomonadaceae bacterium | reverse complement strand
CTTAACCATTCGGACGCGCCTGAAGCGGTGGCAGCGACGCACGATCTGTTTTTCAAAGAGTGATGAGATGGATGAGGCCGTGATTAAGTTATTCTTTCAGCACAGAAATCATCCCCATCATAAATTTTGAATCATTACCCTGTATTTCACTTGTCCGGCCTCTCAGCTTTTGCGTTTTTACTCTCGCCTTGTATAATCCGCGGGCTTCAGGAAGGGCACTACCAGACAGGGAAAAAACACTCTCTCGCGTAAGTTGATTCTCATTAATCCAAATTTAACGAGCTGATATGTCCAACATCGCCCGATGGAAGTCTCCCCGCCGCCACGCGCCCGCGCCGCGCCCGAAGCCTCTGCGCACGCTGGCCGCAGGCGTCATGCAGATGGCGCGCGCCGCTTTCGCGGAGCCTTACAGCCTCGTCGTCGAACGCACGCAGATCGCTCTGCGCCGCCTGCCGCGCGCCCTTGACGGCCTGCGCGTCGTCCAACTCTCGGACATCCACCACAGCCCTTTTACGGGGCGCGCACAGGTCGAGCGCGCCGTCGAGTTGGCCAACAGCCTCCAGCCGGACATCATCGCCCTGACCGGCGACTACGTTTCGCACGAACGCGAGTACGCCGAGCCGTGCGCCGAGATGCTTGGCCGCCTGCGTGCGCGCTGCGGCGTCTACGCCGTGCTCGGCAACCACGACCACTGGACTGACGCCGCGCTCATCACAGACCTCTTCCGCGCCGAAGGCATCCGCGTCCTCGTCAACGAAGGCATGCGCTTCGAGCACCCGCAACACCCGGGCGCGTCCTTCTGGCTCGCGGGCGTGGACGACACGATGGTCGGCCTCGAAGACCTCCCGCTCGCGCTCGCCGGTTCGAGCGCGGACGAGTTGAAACTCCTGCTCGCACATAACCCCATCGTCCTGCGCCGCGCGGCGCGCGCCGGGGTTGACCTCGTGCTGAGCGGCCACACGCACGGCGGGCAAGTCACTCTGCGCGCGGAGCGTTCGCCTTCAGGCCGCCCGCGCCGACGCCTGCTACGCGGTCTGGGGCGACAGGGCGACACGCAAATTTACGTCACGCGCGGCCTCGGCACGGTCGTCCTGCCCGTCCGCTACGGCTGCCTGCCCGAAGTCTCCCTGCTCGAACTGCGCTGCATTTAGTTTCAAGTTTCAAGTTTCAGGTTTCAAGTTGAAGACCGAAGAACCTCAGCCCTGAAACCTGAAACCTGAAACCTGAAACCTTATGTCTTCTCGCATCTTAACCCTGCCGAACTTCCTCACCGTCCTGCGGATGATGATGATTCCGGTCTTCGTCTCGCTCCTTTTTTACCAGAGGTTCGCGTGGGCGCTCGCCGTCTTCGTCGTCGCGGGGCTGACGGACGGCCTCGACGGCCTGCTCGCGCGCGCCCTCAAGCAGAAATCCGACCTCGGGCGCATTCTCGACCCCATCGCCGACAAACTCCTGCTCGTGACGGCCTTCATCGTCCTCTCGATGCGCGCCATTCTGCCCCTGCCGCTCCCGCGCCATTTTCCCGTCCCGTTCTGGGTCACGGCGGCGGTCATCAGCCGCGACATCTTCATCATCGTCGGCTCCGCGGCCATCTACATCGTCACGGGCTTTCGGGATTTTCGCCCGTCCCTGCTCGGTAAAATCAACACAGTCATCCAAATCTGCGCCATCATCGCCATCCTCATCGCCGCGCAGTTTCCCTCCATCAGCGGCTACCTGCCCACCGTCTACACCACCGTCTTCGCCGCCGCGCTCTTTTCCGGCGTTCACTACATTTTTCACGCTTCCCGCATCATGAACGAGGGCAAAACCGACCGGGAAATGTCCGAAAACGACGGGTAAATTGTGAAATAACGGATGTTAGTCGTCTCCGGCGCGTTTCGGGCAACGTGGCGGGGATTTTTGCAATCAAAAGTTGACAACAAGAGACTCAGATATTATATTAACGCCGTATTCAACCTGTGCCTTTACTATCTGAGATTCGATGAACCAAAGTCCGCGGGCGGCGCGAGCAACAGCCGTGCGGGCGCGTGAGCCGGAGAGGCGGGGTCAGTTAAACAACATCTGGAGAGTGAAAAGATGAGCAAGATAATCGGTATTGACTTGGGCACGACCAACTCGGTGGTGGCCGTGATGGAAGGCGGCGAGCCGACCGTCATCACCAACTCGGAAGGCGGGCGCACGACGCCTTCGGTGGTCGCCTTTACGAAGGACGGCAACCGTCTGGTCGGTCAGGTGGCGAAGCGTCAGGCCGTCACCAACCCGGAGAACACGATCTATTCGATCAAGCGTTTCATGGGGCGCGGTTTTGACGAGGTGACGGAAGAGAAAAAGCAGGTTCCCTATCAGGTGCAGCCCGCGGGCAACCGCGACGTGCGCATCCACGCGGGCGGCAAGGAGTACACTCCGCCCGAGATTTCCGCGATGATCCTGCAAAAGATGAAACAGTCCGCGGAAGACTATCTGGGGCAGAAAGTTGACAAGGCCGTCATCACCGTCCCGGCCTACTTCAACGACGCGCAGCGGCAGGCGACGAAAGACGCCGGAAAGATCGCCGGTCTGGAAGTGATGCGCATCGTCAACGAGCCGACGGCGGCAGCCCTCGCCTACGGCCTCGACAAGAAGAAGGAAGAGATCATCGCCGTCTTCGACTTCGGCGGCGGCACGTTCGACATCTCCATTCTCGAAGTCGGCGAAGGCGTGGTCGAAGTGAAATCGACGAACGGCGACACGCACCTCGGCGGCGACGACATAGACGAGCGGCTGATGGAATGGATCACGGAAGAGTTCAAGCGCGATCAGGGCATTGACCTGTCGAACGACAAGATGGCCTTGCAGCGTCTGAAAGAGGCCGCGGAGAAGGCCAAGATCGAACTCTCGACCGCGATGGAGACGGAGATCAACCTCCCCTTCATCACGGCGGACGCCTCGGGGCCGAAGCACCTCGTGATGAAATTGACGCGCGCGAAGTTCGAGCAGTTGATCGACCCGATCTTGCAGCGGCTCAGGAAGCCGGTGGAAGACGCCATCGCCGACGCGAAGAAGGCGATCAAGGCGGACACGCCCTTCGACGCGACGAAAGTGAACGAAGTGGTGCTGGTCGGCGGTTCGACCCGCATCCCGAAAGTGCAGGAGATCGTCAAGAGCATTTTCGGCAAAGAGCCGAACAAGAGCGTGAACCCGGACGAGGTGGTGGCCGTGGGCGCAGCTGTGCAGGCGGGCGTGCTGTCGGGCGAGAAGACGGACATTCTGCTCTTGGACGTGACGCCTCTGAGCCTCGGCATCGAAACGCTCGGCGGGGTCTTCACGAAACTGATCGAGCGCAACACGACGATCCCGACGCGCAAATCCGAGGTGTTCTCGACCGCTTCCGACAACCAGACTTCGGTGGAAGTCCACGTCCTGCAAGGCGAGCGTCCGATGGCGGCGGACAACCGCACGCTCGGCAAGTTTCATCTCGTCGGGATTCCGCCCGCACCGCGCGGCATGCCGCAGGTCGAGGTGACGTTCGACATCGACGCCAACGGCATCGTCAAAGTGTCGGCGATGGACATGGGCACGAAGCGCGTGCAGGACATCACGATCACGGCTTCATCGGGTCTCTCGAAAGAAGAGATCGACCGCATGATGCGCGAGGCCGAATCGCACGCGGGCGAAGACGTGAAGAAGCGCGAAGAGATCGAGTCGCGCAACCGTCTCGACGGCCTGACCTATCAGGTTGAGAAGACCTTCAACGAGAACAAGGAGAAGCTCGACACCGCTTCGACCACGCAACTCGAAACCGCGCTGGCCGATGCGAAGAAGGCTCTGGAAGAAGGCGGCGCGGAGCGCATGAACGATGCCTTCAACAACCTGCAAACCGCTTCGCACAAACTCGCCGAAGCTCTCTACCAGCAGTCCGCGCAGGCGGGCGGCGCGGAAGCGGGCGGGGGCGAACAGGCTTCCGCGGCGGGCGCGTCCTCCGGCGGCGGGCAGACGAGCGGCGGCGGCGGCACTGGCGGCGAAGACAACGTGATCGACGCCGAATACGTTGACGTGGACGAAAACAAGTAAGAGCCGTCAATCGTGAATCGTAAATCGTAAATAGAGGAAAGAAGTTCTCCTTACTATTCACGATTTACGATTCACGATTCACTATGTATGGCAAAAGAAGATTTCTACAAAGTGCTGGGCGTCGAGCGCAAGGCCAAGCCGGACGAGATCAAGAAGGCATACCGGAGGCTGGCGAGGAAGTTTCACCCGGACGTAAATCCGGGCGATAAGTCAGCCGAGGAACGCTTCAAGTTGATCACGGAGGCGCACGACGTGCTCTCCGACCCGAAGAAGCGCAGCGTCTACGACAGGTTCGGCCAATACTCCGACAATCTGGCCGACGCGGCGGCGCGCGGCGCGGAGCCGGGCGGCGCGGGTCGCGGCGGCGGCGCGCCCTTCGACTTCACGGGCTTCGACTGGGGCAACGCTGCGCCCGGCGGCGCAGGAGGGGGCGGTGCGGGAAACGCCGGGGGCGGTTCGAGTTTCCGCGACATCTTCGCAGACCTGTTCGGCGGCGGTGGCGGGGGGGCGCGCGCCGAGCGCGAACCGCCGCGCCCGATGCCGCAGCGCGGCGCGGACATCGAGATGCCGCTCGCGCTCTCTTTTGAAGAGGCCGTGACGGGCATGACCACGAACATCACTGTCAACCGCTCCGAGCAGTGTTCGCGCTGCAACGGCGCGGGCGACACAGGCGGCACGCCCGTCACCTGCCCGACCTGTAAGGGCATGGGGCAGGTGCAGCGCGCGGGCGGGCGCATGCGTTTCGCGCAGGAGTGCCCCGATTGCAACGGCGCGGGCAAGCGTCGCCCGCCGTGTTCCCTGTGTCACGGCAAGGGCGTGATGCCGAAGACGGAGAGCGTGAAAGTGAGGATTCCGGCGGGCGTGGACACAGGCTCGCGCGTGCGTATTCCGGGCAAGGGCGAGGGCGGTCGGCTCGGCGCGCCGCCGGGCGACCTGTTCATCATCACGAACGTCGGGCGGCACACGCACTTCACGCGCAAGGGCGACAATATCTACGTGACGATCCCCGTCACCGTGCCCGAGGCCGCGCTCGGCGCGAAGATCGAAGTGCCCACGGTCGAGGGCAAAGCGCAACTCAGGATTCCGCCCGGCACGCAGTCGGGGCAAAAGTTTCGCCTGCGCGAGCGGGGCGCGCCTTCTTTGCGCAACCCGCAGGCGCGCGGCGACCAGTTTGTCGAAGTGCAGGTCACTTTCCCCAAAGTGATCTCGGAAGAGACGAAGGAACTTCTCAAACGCTACGCGCAACTCAACGAAGAGAACCCGCGCGTGGCGATGGGGCTGGAATAAAACGTCGGTTGTCCGTGGTCAGTTGTGCGTGGTTATTCACCCGTTAAGAGGACGACTGGAAATGAGCGTATCGCTAGTAAGCGAGAGATAAAACAACTGACCACAAACAACTGACCACGGACGTTTGTTATGAAACGCAGTAAGAATCGCACTTACACGATCAGCGCGGTGGCCGAACAGTACGGGCTGCACCAGCAAACTCTGCGTCTCTACGAACGCGAGGGGCTGATCAAGCCGTCGCGCTCGGACGGCAACACGCGCCTCTACACGGACGCCGACCTCGAACGCCTCGAAGTGATCCTGTCGCTCACGCGCGACCTCGGAGTCAATCTCGCGGGCGTCGAGATCATCCTCAACATGCGCGAAAAAATGGACGCGATGCAGCGCGAGTTCGAACGCTTCTTCTCCTACCTGCAATCGCACGTCGAAGAGTTCGCCTCGTTCACGGACTCGCCCCCGCCCGAATCCGGCGCGCTCGTCCCCGTCCGCCGCCCTAGCATCACGCTCCCACAACGCCGCCGCCCCGCTTCGCGTAGCTGACAAGCCCGACCGCGCTAAAGGGAGGGGAATCGGCGTGCGTGGAAAACCCTCCGCGCAGGGTTCGCGCCTCAGGCGAGGACGTTTATCAGCCGGTTCGGGACATTCCTTAGCTGGTTTTGAACGTTCCTTAGTCGCTACGGGAGGTTGCGTAGCAGCTTCGGGACGTTCCTTAACGACTAAGGAACGTCCCATAGCGACTAAGGAACGTCCCTTTGCAGCTTCGGGAGGTTGCGTAGCAGCTTCGGAACGTCCCGAAGCTCCTAACGAACCTCCCGAAGCTGCTACGCAACCTCCTGAAC
>DASPJG010000354.1:0-3284 GCA_035628755.1 Pyrinomonadaceae bacterium | reverse complement strand
CGCCACCCCGATAGACGCCTGAACCACCGCCGCCGGTAGATTCCGTCCGTCAGGGGTGCGCTCCGCTTGCTTCGAGGTTTGAAACGAAGCTTAGCCCGCGTGCAGGAGCGTTCGCATCTCGCGCCCGAAGCGCACGTCGATTTTGCCCCGCCGCGCTTCCACCACGCTGCCTTCTCCGAATTTCGGGTGTGTGATCTGGTCGCCCGCCGCGTAGGTCTCCTGCGGCGAGTAGGCGCGCGCTGGTCGGCTGGAGGCGACGCGCGTTTTGACTTCGGCGGAACGCGCGCCGGTTGCCCGGCGAGTCTTCGCCGCCGTGGCCTGCGGGTCGCGGTAGAGGTGCGTTGACTGGCAATAGTTGCAGGTGACGCGTTCGATGCGCCCCTCGGAATGGAGCGCGACGACCTGATGCATGCGTTCTTCCTTGCAACGGCCACAATAGGCCATAACGTCGTCGCCGAGACGAATCCTTTTCAACATTGTGTGATTGATAGTTCCCCGGTCGGTGGTGGGTTGCCGCAGTATTGATACGCGCCCCGCGCTCGCTTCCACGTCTTTTAATTTCGTATCCCCACGACTACTATGCGATAGCCCGCGTGATAGCGCAAACGCGCCGCCGCGCGTTAACCGTTATCGGCGCAAAAAAGTTCGGGACGCTCGCGTGTGAGCGTCCCGAAACGTTTCTGCCGAGGCGCGACCGATGCCGCCCTGCAAATGCTAAAGGAGAGACCCGTTGCGCTCTCCCCTTCGCAACGGGTCTCTCAATTGGATCGTCGTTCACTTGCGTGTTGACGAGTCGGTATTATCTATAACAAGGCTCGTGCCACAACCATGCCGCCCGGCACGCCCGCGCTAAAACTCTGGAAAACCCAACTGTCCGCGCGATCCGCACCGCGACCGCGCACACAACCCACCGGAATCCGGCTGGCGCGACTCACGATATGGGTTGCCCTGTAAACGAAAAGGTGAAACCGGCAAGCGCGCCCGCCGCAGGGGCGAGGCGGGCGATGCGTCCTTGTAGTTTCAACCGCCGCATAATAATCTGTGTGGCCAATACCAAAATTTTCGGCACGAAGAGGAGATGACATGTCAGAACAGATCAACTCGGAACAGACTACAGAGCGCGAGCAGACGCTCGACTCCGGCCTGCTCTTATCCGTCGAACCCTTGCAGGCGAGCGCGCAATTGAGCGCGAGCGACGATAACGCCGATACGGGCGGTTCGGGCGAGAAAGACACGTCCGACGACACCGGCTCAGACGCCGACGGCTCGGACACCTCCGGCGCGGACACAGACCTGACCGACGCCCTCGGCGCAGACACGGACGGTTCGGATGCCGCCGACGCCGACGGCTCTGATTCCAGCAGTTCGGATTCCGACAGTTCGGATTCCGGCGGCTCTGATTCCGACGGCTCGGATGCCGACGCCACCGGCTCTAAGTTCGTCACTGCCGAGTCCGACTCTGCCAGGATCAAAATAGACAGCTCGGATGCTTAAGCGTTCGCTGGCCGCTTTATGAACGTTGAAGTCGCCAACGGCTTGAACCGGCTGTTAGAGCCGCACACGGCGGAGGAGTTCCTCGCCTCCTCCTGGGGTCAGACCTACAAGCACATACGCGGGCGGCGCGGGAAGTTCGCGCACCTGCTCCCGTGGGAGCGTCTGGGCGACATCCTCCGGCAGCACCGCCTCGACTTCCCGCGCCTGCGCCTGATGCGCGAAGGCCGCGCCCTCCCCGTCAATTCGTATCTCCGGCACACTTCCGGCGCGCGCAACCGGCAAGCGATCCCGCGCCTCCAACCCGTCAAACTCACCGGCCAGCTTCGCGCGGGCGCGACGCTCGTGCTCGACGCGGTGGACGAACTCCAGGAGCCGCTCGAAGAGTTGGCCGCCGGTTTGGAACGACTGTTCCGCGAGCGTATCCAGATCAACTCTTACGCTGGTTGGCACACCTCGCGCGGCTTCGACCTGCACTGGGACGACCACGACGTGTTCATCTTGCAGGTCACGGGGCGCAAGCACTGGCGCATCTACGGAGAGACGCGCCCGCACCCGCTCGCGGGCGATGCGAGCATCCCGAAGCCCGGGGGCGAGCCGCTCTGGGAAGCGACGCTTGAAGACGGCGACTTTCTCTACATCCCGCGCGGCTGGTGGCACGTGGCCGAGCCGCTCAACGAGCCGACTCTCCATCTCACCGTCGGCATCCACAAGCGCACCGGCGTTGATCTGCTGGCGTGGCTCGCCGGACAACTGCGCGCGAGCGAAACTTTTCGCCAAGACCTTCCGCGCTTCGCTTCACAGGCCGAGCGCGCCGCGCACATGCGGCGACTGAGAGAGGAGTTACTCGCCGCATGGGACGAGAATGTGCTCGAACGGTATTTCGACGAACTCGACGCGATGGCCGAGCCGCGCGCGCGCCTCAGCCTGCCGTGGGGCGCGATGCTGTCGCCGGAAGGCATTCCCGCCGACATGCAAGCGCGCGTGCGTCTGCTTGCGCCGCGCCCGCTCGACTTGAAAGTCGTTGACGGCGTGGTCGAATTCTCCTGCCACAAAAAGCGTTGGCGATTCGCGTCCGGCGCGCTCGGCATCCTCAACCGTCTGGCGGAGGGGCGCGCGTGTTCCGTCTCCGAACTGTGCGAGGCGGCGCGGGAAGAACGGCTTGACGAACAGACCGTGCGCGCGTTTCTCGGCGAGTTGCTGCGGCACGGCCTCATCGCCGTCGTCGCACACTGAGCCTTACGGTCAAATGATGAGCCGACCCTTCTTCTATTGCTCAGACCTGTCGCGCGCCTCCGGCGAACGCGAGTTCGGCACGGCCTCGGTCGGCGAGGTGTGGCTGCTCGTCGAATACCGCGAGGCGTGGGGCGCGCACGCGCTCGAAGAAAGCTCTCTCTCCGCCGGGGTCAAGCGTCACCTCAACAAATTCTGCAAGACCGTGCCGCGCGCGCGCCTCCTGTTCATCAAGCAGGAACGCCTGCGCCCCGAACCGCTGTGTTGCTTCGTCGTGCGTTGCCGCGAAAACGCACCGTCAATCGAGAGGTTCGAGTTGTCCGGCTACGACGAGTTGATGAAGTTCGATCTGGCCGCGCTGGCGGCGGGTCAGACACTCGACGGCGGCGTGCGACGGGACGCGCCCCTGTACCTCGTCTGCACGCACGGCAAGCGCGACAAGTGTTGTGCGAAGTTCGGCTATGCGCTTTATAAAGCTTTGCGCGAGGGCGAGCGGGGCGGCGATGGCGGCGGCGAGCGCGTCTGGCAATCTTCACACGTCGGCGGCGACAGGTTCGCGG
>DASPJG010000353.1:0-3911 GCA_035628755.1 Pyrinomonadaceae bacterium | reverse complement strand
CGGCCTCGACGATGGGGAAGCCGACGTTTGCGAGGTCGGGGATGGACTGCCAATCATACTGGCAGTTGCCGCCCGAAGCCTGCGCGCCGCATTCGATGATGTGCCCCGCGATAGTTCCGGCGGAGAGCCTGTCCCAGTCATCCGCGCGCCAGCCGAACTCGTGGATGATGGGTGCGAGCGTCAACCCCGTGTCGGTCGCGCGCCCGGTGATCACGACCTGCGCGCCGCCGTTCAGAGCCTCGACCATCGGCCACGCGCCGAGATAGACGTTCGCGCTCTGAATCGCATCGCGCACTTTCGAGAGCGGCTCATCGGTGTCCATGTTGCGCAATTCCAGCCCCCGGTCGAGAAACTCGTCGAGGCGACCCATGATGTCGTCGCCCGTCACCGTGCCGATGCGCAGGCGTCCCGAGAGTCCGAGTTCGCGCGCCACGTCGCGCACAGCCTCGGCGCAGCCTGCCGGGTTGACGCCCCCGGCATTCGCCGTCACGCGTATATTCCGCTCCACGCAATCGGGCAAAATCTCGCGCATCAGCGGCACGAAGTCGCGCGCGTAACCGGCGCGCGGGTCGCGTGCGCGCTGCTTCTGCATGATGGACATCGTAACTTCGGCCAGATAGTCGAGCATCAAATAATCTATCTGCCCGCCCTTGACCTGCCTGACGGGCGCATCGAGCATATCGCCCCAGAAGCCCTGCCCGCTCGCGATGCGAATCTTCTCTTTCATCTGTCTCAAGTCCCAAGTCCCAAGTCCCAAGTCCCAAGTCCCAAGTCTCAAAGCGTCTTTCGACTTGAGACTTGGGACTTGGGACTTGGGACTTACTTTGCTTCCGAATTAACTACTGCGACCGCCCGTTGAACGTGAACGCACGCGTTTCGCCGCGCACGCTCTGGATTCTCAGGTTGCGTCCCCTGTGCCACGCGCGCGTCGAGATGATGGTGGCGGGCAGCGTGTCGCCGAAGCGCATCGAGAGCGCGGTGTAGCCCGGCCAACTGCGTGCGCTGAGCGTGCCGCTTTGCGTGGCCGAACCGGCTGTGATCGTGAACGTGTTGGACGTGAGGGTCAACGTCGCTTCGCCCGTCATGCCGCCCTCCGGGTAATTGATCGTGCCGGTGTACGTGCCGGACAAATCGGCCACGTCGCCGAACGTGCCCATGCCGGGCATGCTGCCGCCCTGCCCGCCGCCCGACGTGTTCGTGTTCGTGTCCTGCGTGGACGTGTCGCCCGTCGTGCTCGCATCGCCCGACGCGTCCGTGGACATGTTCGCGTTCGCATCGACGGGCATTTCGACGAGTGTGGTGGCGTTGCGGCGCGCGCGGCGACGCGCTGCGCGGCGGCGGCGTGCGCGGCGACGCCCCGTGCTCGCGCTCGTGTTGCTGTTGCCCTGCATCATGGAGTCGCCGGTCGTGCCGCTGTTGGTATTCTGCGCCGCCGCGGGCAAATCCGCGCCGACGAAAACAGCCGCGACGAACAGGACTAAGAGACAGATCATTTTGCCTGTGATGTTTCTCTTCATATTGATCTTATCCTCCGTTGGAATATCGCGTCGCACCTCGCAGGCCGACGGCTATGCGTTTTCGTAAGACGCCAGTGCGACCAATTCTCGCCCGGTGCTCAACTTAATTGCCGTCTTCGACGGATGCCGGAAAATCGCCGCCGAAGTAGATGATTGACTGACGCCCGCACGCATCGCACGCTGGTCGCCCGCGCGTCTCGCGCGCTCTACGGGGCGTCGCACAAGCCGCCTCCCGCGCCATCTTGGCCGATTTGCGCGAGGAGATGGAAAAACTATTCCGGTTAAGCTGCTAACTTTGCCCGTAGTTTCTCACAAGATGATAACTGTTGCACGAAAAATCGTGCGCTCGTATCCGACCGCGCGGACTCTCCATCTTCACGTGAGCGTCGGCGGCAGCACGAAGTGGCCGAGATGCGGCCCGTCGTAGTTCGCGCTCACGCGCAAGGCCAACTCAAGCGCGTCGCGCGTCTGCTCCGGCGTGACGACCGCGTCAACGAACCCGCGCGCCGCCGCGTGTTTGGCATCCAACTGCCGGTCGTAATCCTCGCGCACGCGCGCCATCTCCGCTTTCAGAGCCTCGTCAGGCTCCGCGCCCTCGCGCTTCAACTTGTCGAGTTGCGTGCCGAAGAGAGCCTGCACCGCCGAGTCGCCTTCCATCACGCCCATTCTGCCGGTCGGCCAACTGAAAATAAAATCCGGGTCGAACCCCTGCCCCGCCATCGCGTAGTAGCCCGCGCCCGACGCGTGGTTGATCGTCAGCACGATCTTCGGCACGCTCGCCGTCGCCATTGCCTCGACGAAGCGCGCGCCCGCGCGGATGATGCCCGAATGTTCCGCCTCCGCGCCGACCATGAAGCCCGACACGTCCTGTATAAAGACGAGCGGCGTGCGATGGCGATTGCACACGTCTATGAAGTAAGCCACTTTCTCGGCGGACTCCGTGTAGATGATGCCGCCAAACTTCGGCTGACCGCCGCCCTCCGCGCGAAACATGCCTCGGCTGTTCGCGATGACGCCGACCTGTATGCCGCGGATGCGCGCGTGCCCGGTGATCATCTCCTTCGCATAGTCGGCCTGAAACTCGTCCCACTGGCCGCCGTCAATGATGCACTGGAGAACGGCGCGCGCGTCGTAAGGCTGGCGGTGATCTTCGGGAATGAGGTCGTAGAGTTCTTCCGGCGTGCGCGCCGCCTCCGCGCTCTCCGCGACGGACAGCGCGCGTGATTGCGCGCTGGCGGGAAGTTCCGAGACGAACTCCCTGATCTTCGCAATGCACTCTTCGTCGCTGCCGACGCGGTAATGAGCGACGCCGGAAATCTCGTTGTGCGTGCGCGCGCCGCCGAGCGTCTCGTTGTCAATCGTCTGTCCGGTCGCGCCTTTGACGAGGTTTGCGCCGCCCAGCCCCATAAACGAAGTGCCTTCGACCATGACGATGAGATCGGAGAGCGCGGGCAGGTATGCGCCGCCCGCGACGCACGGCCCCATCACCGCCGAGATTTGCGGGACGCGCAGGTAGCGGCGCATGATCGAGTTGTAATAAAAGATGCGCGCCGCGCCGTACTGTCCGGGGAAGACGCCGCCCTGATATGGCAAATTCACGCCCGCCGAATCCACGAGGTAGATGATCGGCACGCGCGAGCGCATCGCGATCTCCTGCGCGCGCAGGATTTTCTTGATCGTCTCCGGCCACCACGAACCGGCCTTCACCGTCGCATCGTTGGCAACCACCACACATTCGCGCCCGCCGACGCGCCCGACAACCGTCACCACGCCCGCCGCCGGTGCGCCGCCCTTGTACTCGTCATAAGCGACGAGCAGCCCGATCTCCTGCGCGTAAGCGTCAGGGTCTAGCAGAAGCGACAGCCTCTCGCGCGCGGTGAGTTTGCCTTGACTGTGCTGACGCTCGATTTTGTCCGCGCCGCCGCCGCGCCGGAGTTTGGCCGCGAGGCGTTCGTACTCTTCGACCAGCTCGCGCAGGCGCGTGCGCTTCCCGGCGGCTCCGGCGGAAGATAGTGGTTCTGACTTCATCTTGACACGCAGCCGCGCGAGCGTGCGCCCGACAGGCACAACCCGGCGGCGTTCATCCGTTGCTTAAATTTTATCGCCAAAGATGCCTCAACATAACATAGGAGCGCGACGTGAGACAACGCGCCTGTCATACGGGAAAGAGGCGGAAAGAATAACCGGCGGAGGCGGAACTTTTGACCTTACAGTGTGCCCATCGCCTTTTTCAGCAACGCCTTCACGTCGGCATTCTCCGGCACGCCTTCGAGGATACAGACGCGCGCGCCCTGTCGTTCAATCACGGCCTTGCCCTCGCCCATCGTGCGCCAGACGCGGCGCGTCGCGGCGGGGACGCTGGCGCGCGTGTCTGCGACGGCAGACTGATAGCGT
>DASPJG010000352.1:0-2127 GCA_035628755.1 Pyrinomonadaceae bacterium | reverse complement strand
CGTTGTTCGTGCCGACGTAAACCTGCCCGCCCGCCACGACCGGATTGCCGTAGGTCTGCGAGCCGAGCGCGGTCGCCCACTTGATGTTCGTCTTCTTCTGCACGTCCCAACTGACGGGGATGCCCTTCATGTTGGAGACCATGTTGCGGTCGGGCGTGCCGCCCCACATCGGCCAATCGCCGCTGCCCGGATCGGACGCCCGGACAGTAAGCCGCGAGCTGTAAGTAGTGAGCAGCACGCTGCCCAACGCCACAGCCGACACCGCCGCCAACACCGCCAACACGATTCTCACGCCCCTTGTTCTTTGAATGCTGTTCATTATTTTCAATCCTCAATCTATCTCTGATTACCGCCCACCGCTCACCACCCACTGCTCGCTGCTCACCGCTCACTCTTTATATGACACGATGATGTGGCCGGGCATCGTCTGGTGCGAGACGTTGCGCGAGAAGCCCGCGTTGCGAAACATGCGTTCAAACTCGGCGAACGTGTAAGCGTCTCCTGAGGGAGTCGTGCCGAGCATGACGAGCGCGAAAGCGGCCTCGACCGGCGGCGTCACGCGATCCTCGTTCGGGACGAATTCGAGCGTCACGGCGCGACCGCCCGCTTTGAGCGCGGCGTTCGCCCTGCGCATCAACACCTCGCACGTCGCCGGGTCGAAGTGATGGAAAAAGTTGGTGAACAGCACGAGGTCGTAGCCGTCGCCGTACTCGACATCGAACGCGCTGCCGTGAATGAGATGATAGCGAGCGGCGACGCCCGCCGCCTCCGCGTTTTGTTGCGCGATGGCAAGCACGTTCCGCCAGTCAACGGCGTAGACCTGCGCGCGCTCATTCCGCTCGGCCAGCGTGATGCCGAAGATGCCATGACCGGCGGCGATGTCGAGAATCTTGCACGACTCCATTTCCTCGATGCCGACGACCTGCGCGATGTCGGCGGCAGCCGGGCGCATGATGGCCGCCATGCCGCGCGCAAAGTCTTCCCACATGGGGTGCTCCGGCGTCATCGAGCCTTGCGCATCCATCACCGTGCCGCCCCTGCGGACGCTCTCCGTGAACCGCCCGAAGGCTTCGCCCAGATGCGCGCCGGAGAGAAACTCCGCGATGCCGCCGACGTAGGCGGGCGAGCGGCGGTTGAGAAAAATCGCCGCTTCCTGTGTGAGCGTGTAACGCCCGTCGGGACACTTGCCGAGAAACTGCGAGACGGTCAGGTAGTCGCACAGGATACGCACGCCGCGCTCGGCGGCCCCGGTGCGCGCGGCGAGTTTGGCCGTCGTGTCGTCGCCTTCGGCGATGGCCGTGAAGATGTCTAGTTCGATGCCCGCTTTCAAGGCCGCCGTCTGCTGGTAGGCCGTGAGCGTTTGAAAGATGCGCTCCGGCGTCGGCGGCGGGGCGAGTTCGGCTGCTTCGTTGATCGTGGGGTTCATCTTACTTGTTCGGGGTCACTTTCAAGTTGTCGAAAGAGAGTTCGGCGAGGCCGTTGCCGAAGATGCCGGGCGCGCCCTGCCGGTTCGGGAGCGGGTCAACGCGCTCGATCATCCACGCGGCGGGTTCGGGTTCGCCCACCAGCCACACTTTGCCGCGCGCGCGCGCCTTCCCGTCGGGCGTGTTCTCCACCGAGAGCTTCATCCGATACCACGTATCCGGCTTCCAGGTGAAGGGCAGCGCGACGGTGCGCGCCACTTCCGGCTGCCACGGTTCGAGGTGGAGCGCCTGACTGTTGCCGTAGAGCACGAGCGCGTAACGCTGCGCGATGACCCCGGCGTCGCCGCGCTGCCTGCGCCGCTCCGACCCGCGCACGTCGAGTTCGATGGTGTAGTTCGCTAAGTCCGACGGCCCCAGATAGGCGCGCGTGCGCGTTACGAGCGAGGAGCCTTCCGACGTTTTGACGAGAGCCTTGCCGCCGCTCGGCATTTCGCTCACGACGAATTTTGCGACCGTGCTGACCCAAGTTGCCGGGACGCTGTTCAAGGCCATCGCGTCGAAATTTTCGCTCCACGGCAGCGGCGGCACGATGCGCACGCGCGCCGCGCCCGTCAAGCCCGCGACGGTCGCCTTGACGAGACCGGCCTGCGCGCCGCCGTCCGTAGCGGCGGAGAGTTGGCCGTTTGCCACCGTGCCTTTCAGA
>DASPJG010000351.1:0-7457 GCA_035628755.1 Pyrinomonadaceae bacterium | reverse complement strand
GAGTCGAAAGATGACGCAAACCAACATACTGACGCGCATGGAAGTGGAGAGCATGGGGCCGCCCGTGCCGGAAGAACTCGCCGAGACGGACGTGCCGGAGAGTTTCCTGTGCGACCTCGCGCTCAAGATCGTCGCCGCGCTGCCCGACCCTTCGACTACGGGCGTCACCGAGCGCATCCACCTGCCGCGCGCGCTGACGGAAGAGATTCTGCAACAGCTTTACCGCGAGAAGTTGATCGAGGTGAAACTGCAATCGGCGATGGGCGCAACCCGCTACGGCATGCTCGATAAAGGCTGGGCGCAACTGGCGCGGGCGCGCGCCTTCTGCGGCTACGACGGCCCCGCGCCCGTCTCCTTGCGCGATTACGCGCACATGATGCGCCTGCAAGCCGTGCCCGCGCGCCACGCGACGATGGACTCGGTGCGCGCGGCCTTCCGCGATCTCGTGCTGCCGGATTCGCTCATGCAGACGGTCGGTTGCGTCGTCAACTCGCGTCGTTCTCTCTTTCTCAGCGGCCCTCCGGGAACGGGCAAAACAGCCGTCGCCGAGCGCATCAACGCCAGTCTCCCCGGCGCGATCTGGATTCCCTACGCCATCGAGATCGACGGGCAGGTGATACGCGTTTTCGACGCGCACAACCACCGCCCGGCCTCGAAAGAGGCGACGCCCGCCGAGCACGACCGCCGCTGGGTTTGCATCGAACGCCCGCTCGTCATCGTCGGCGGCGAATTGACTCTGGAGAACGCCGACTTGACCTGGAGCGAGGCGGCGCGTTTTTACGAAGCTCCGTTTCAGATGAAGTCGAACGGCGGCACGCTCGTGATAGACGACTTCGGGCGGCAGCGCGTCGCGCCCACAGACCTCTTGAACCGCTGGATCGTGCCGCTCGAACGCCGCGTGGATTATTTGACGCTGCACACGGGCAAGAAGATCGAAGTGCCGTTCGAGCAGTTGGTCGTCTTTGCCACCAACCTCGAAGACAAAGATTTGGTTGACGAGGCATTCCTGCGGCGCATGGGCTACCGCGCCCGCGTCGAGCCGCCGACGCCCGCCGCCTACATCGAAATCTTTAAGCGCGCGGCGCACACGCGCGGGATGCGCGTCGAGCAGGTGTGCCTTGACTACATTCTGAACAACTACATGATCTCGCACCGGCAGATGAAATCCTGCGAGCCGCGCGACCTGCTCGACCGCGTGCTCGACATCTGCCTCTTCGAAGGACAGCCCATCGAACTCACGCCCAAGGTCATAGACAGCGCGTGGCGCAACTACTTCGGCACGTCGCACGGTTTCGCTTCGGAGACCGAACGGCGCGGCACAGACGACGCGCGCACCGCCGGAGACTTGGCTAACGCGTCGTCAGAGGTGTATGGACGATGAGGAGAAAATTTTCACGCGAAGGCGCGAAGGCGCAAAGGGAAGATGCTGAAAGACGAGCAGCGGGAACTCATCTGATGGATGAGCCGCCCATCTTCTTTGCGCCTTCGCGCCTTTGCGCGAGCCTGATGCTTGCGCGGTCGCACGCCGCTCAATTGAAAGTTACCGCCTTCGCCATCCTGTTTGTGTTCAGCTTGCCGGCGGTCGCCTTCGCCGACCGGCTGCTGCTGGTTGACGGCACGACGCTCGAAGTTGACGAGGCGTGGGACGATGCGGAAGGCGTGTGGTACAGGCGCGGCGGCATGACGAATTTCGTCGCGCGCGCCCGCGTGAAGGCAATAGAGCGTCAGGGCGGCGAGACGAACGCCGACAAGAGCCGTCAGGTTGCGAAATTGTCGGAGGCGGGCAACGCGGCGGACGATACGGCGCAGACCCAGCCGGTCGCAGCCCCGGCGCGCCCGCTCTGGATTTACCTTGTGGGCGGCGCGCGCTTTGAAGTTGACGAGGCCAACGAATCGGCGGAGGGCGTCTGGTACAAACGCGGCAACCTCTCGATCTTTCTCGACCGCGCGCGTATTGAGCGTATTGAAAGAGAGCCGGACGAATTGAAGGAAGGGCGCGAAGTAGTGGCGGCGGCAGGGACGGGCAGGAGGGAGCGGCGTTGGACGACGGGCAGGCCGCATCTCGACGCGCTGATCCGGCAGAACGGCGCGCGCTATGGGGTTGACCCGTACCTGATCTTTTGCGTGATGGAGCAGGAGTCGCATTTCAACGCGGGGGCGGTCAGCCCGGTGGGGGCGCGCGGGTTGATGCAGTTGATGCCTGCGACGGCGGCGCGCTTCGGCGTCCGGCGCATACACGACCCGGCACAGAACATCGCGGGCGGCACGCGCTTCCTGAAACAACTACTGGGCAGATTCAACGGGCGGGTCGAACTCGTGCTCGCCAGTTACAACGCGGGCGAGGGCGCGGTGATCAAGTACGGCCATCGCGTGCCGCCTTATCGTGAGACGCGAAATTACGTGCGCCGCATCAGCGGTCGCTACGGGCGCGCGGCGCACGCCGTCAGCGAACGGACAAATGTTAGTGGCAAGACAACCGCCACGGTGTCGGGAAATTGAGCCGGGTGAGGCGTTCGGGAGGAGTATGAGAAGTTTGCTGGCCAGAGATGTCGCGTTCGTCTCGATGTGTGTCGTTGCGTTGGTGGCGGGCTGTGCGGTCGAGTCGCGCGGGCAAGGGGCAGCGTCGCGCGGCATCGCGTCCGAGACGGATGCGGAAGCGCCTCTGACTAACGCCGCCATCGTCAAACTCGTGCGCGCGAAGTTTAGCGAGAAGACCATCATCGCGATCATACGCGTGCGCCCCGCGCGCTTCGACCTCTCGCCGGATCGTCTCATCGAACTGAAGAAGAGCGGGGTCGGCGAGCGCATCATTCTCACAATGCTCGCACGCGCCGAAGGCGACATGCTTTTGGCGCACGACGATGCGGGCGACGCCTTTGAAGACGATCCGTTCTTCGACGGGATGCGCGGGCAGACGCGCGCGCCCGGAGCGGGAAAGCCTTCAAACGGGCAGGGCGATCCGACCGAGGTCAACATCTTCGGCTCGTCGGGCGGTTTGCGCGGGCGCACGCGTTCACGCGTCGGCGGCGGCGCGGCGGAAGGCGACACGCAGACGACCGGCAGCGCGAGCGTGCGCATTCTACGCTCCCCTACGGAAGCAGGCGGGACGGGCGGCGTCGAACCCAAGCTCGAACGCACGCCGACGCTGACGAACGATTCCGTGATCGAACTCGTCGAGGCAGGTTTTACGGAAGGCACGATCATACGGCGCATCGAGGGGTCGCCGGTCGAGTTTGATTTCGCGCCCGCGAAACTGGCGGAACTGCGCCGCCGTCGCGTCGGCGAGCCGATCATCGCCGCCATGCGCGCCGCGTCGGGCGAAGAGGGCGGGGCGAGCGCGAGCGAGTCCACCTCGAAACCATAAAAGTCAGGCTGATGCGCTTCACCTTTTCAGATTTGCGTTTCTGTCGCCGCGCGGCTGGATTTTGTCTCCCGCGCGTGCCCTTGTTGTGCGCGTTCTCCCTGTTTCTCGTCGCCGCGACGGGCGTGAGGCTCTTGACGGTTGCATCGGCGCAGCAGGCGAAACCCGTGAAGAGTTCTCCGCCGTCACAGGAAATTGAAGACGACGAAGTGATCAAGGTGAGCACGACGGAAGTGCTCTTGCCCGTGACGGTGCGCGATGCGGCGGGGCGGCTGGTGACGACGCTTGAACGCAAGGATTTTCAGGTGTGGGAAGACGGGCGTGAGCAACCTCTGAGCGACCTGCGGCTGCGGCGCGTGCCGGTGGATGTGATGTTGATGGTGGATGCTTCGTCTTCGGTGGCAAGCAATCTGGAGGATTTCCGGCGCGCGGTGGAAGAGTTCGCCGCGCTGCTCGCGCCGGAGGATCGGGTGAGCTTGTTGAAGTTCGACGACCGGGTTGAGTTGTTGCAGGACTGGACGGCCAGCCGCGTGCAGTTGCGACGCTCGCTCAGGCGCGTCACGCCGGGGATGTTCACGCGTTTCCACGACGCGCTCTACCTCGCGGCGCGCGAGCAATTCAAAGACGCGCGGCGGCGTCATGCGGTGGTCGTGCTGACGGACGGGATTGATAGCGGGCGCGGCCACGCGTCGTTGGAGATGGCGCTCGGCGCGCTGCTCGAAGCCGGAGCGAGCGTCTATTGCATCAGCAACACGGAGATCGAGCGAGCGCGCAAGCGTGCCGAACTCGATACGCTCCAATCCGAGCCGCTTTCAGTCCGACGCTTCAACGAGCTACGCATCGGCGACCTGCGCGAATCCCTGCGCGTGCTCGACGCGAGCGAGCGCAACCTCGCCGCATTGACGGCGGCCACCGGCGGGCGTCTCTTCAAGCCGCACAGTTTCGCCGCGCTCGATAGCGTCTACGCAGAGGTGGCGGAAGAGTTGCGCCACCAGTACGCGCTCTACTACATGCCGCTCGACAAGTCGCGCGACGGGAAGTTCCGCCGCGTGCAGGTCAAGACCTCCGACCCATCCCTACGTCTCACTGCGCGCATCGGCTACTTCGCCCCGCGCAGTTAAAGCCGCGCGTCAACAATGCTCTCTGCCGCCCGAAGCAATAGTTCCCGCCTGACGTTTTCCCTCCGGCACTTTTGAGCCATTATTGGTTAATAAATGAGCGTGCGTGTCAGAAAAACCTGACCGGGCTGCCAGTTGACAGCTTCGGGGTCGGAACGATACGCAATGTTCTGCCCTGAGTTCATCGGGTTTATACGACACGCATGTGGCAGCCCTTTTATGCTCCTTCAAAAAAATCTCAATTAGGTAAGCCTTTGTATTACTTCAGTTAAACTATGAACTCCCGCTGGCACAGCCATTGCTCTAGGCGGTAGGTTGATCCATCTCTCTGAAGCGGAGAGGGCAATTCCACAGGAAAGAGTTCAGGTTGAAACGTGGTGGAGGATTGGACGGTCAATCGCTCCGCCACGCCTGAATGTTCAACCGCAGGTTGCATTTAGCGTGTGGTGAGGGTAGATTCTAGCCCGACAGTCCGCCCCGAAAGTGCTCCCCGGCTGCTCTCGCTTCAAAGACTCTGGCTGCAATTTAAGCGTTTCAACTGAAAATTCGACGCCCGCAGCGTGCGTCCGACAAATTTATCCGGTAGAGAAGGAAGAGAAAATGCGACCCATCAAACACGTTGAAAGAGGACTGACCGCCATCGCGGCGGGCGCGTTCAACACCATCCAGTTTTTCAATAAATACCGCCCGAGCGAATCGTTCATCCCGAAGTGGTCTGACAAGCCGTTGTTGAAGTCCTGGCAGAAGTCGAAGCCGCCGCTCGGCTTCCCGCGCACGACCGACAGCCTGTGTCCCAAGTGCGTCATCGAAGCGCGCGCCAAGATTTTGAGCCAGGAGGTGATCGATCCTTCAATCCTGATCAACGAAAAGGTCGGGGAAGTGAAGGCGCAGATCGTCGAGCGCAACGGCGAGATTTGGATGGTCAAAGACTGCCCCACGCACGGCCACATTGAAGACATCATGGCGATGGATTCATCGTTCCTCAAGCACATCGAGGCGCAGTTTCCCGGTCGTGACATTCAGGCGCACAACGATGAGAAACTGCACAATCACGGCTCGTCAACCATCAAGTACGGGCGCGGCTCGGTCTTGACGATTGACCTGACGAACCGCTGCAACATGATGTGCGACCCGTGCTTCATGGACGCCAATCAGGTCGGTTTCGTCCACGAACTCAGCTTCGAGGACGTGAAAGACATTCTCGACAAGGCCATCTCGATCAAGCCGCGCCGCCAGATGTCGGTGCAGTTTTCGGGCGGCGAGCCGACGATTTCGCCCCACTTCATTGATTCGATCAGGTATTCGCGCAAGGTCGGTTACAACTCCGTGCAGTGCGCGACGAACGGTATCGAGTTTGCCAAGAGCAAGGACTTCTGCCGTGAAGCCGCCGAGGCGGGTTTGCGCTACGCGTATCTACAGTTTGACGGCATCGGCAACGACGCGAACTCGCACCGTCAGGTCGGCAATCTCTTCGACGTGAAATTGCGCGCGATTGACAACCTGCACGAAGCGGGCGTCGAGATCGTGCTCGTCACGACGCTCGTCAACAACATCAACAACGATCAGGTCGGCTCGGTCATCCGCTTCGCGCTCGACAACCCGAAGAAGGTGGCCTTCATCTCGTTCCAGCCCGTGTCGTTCACTGGCCGCGACGAGGAGATCACGGACGAGCGTCGCATGGCGCAACGTTACACCCTGTCGCACCTCGCGCACGACGTGAAGAAGCAGGTCGGCATCACCGAACCGACGCGCGACTGGTTCCCGCTCTCGCTGATGGGCGCGTTCGCGGACTTCGCAGACCTCGTCCACGGCCCCGAGGCCGAATGGGGCCAGGTTTCCTGTGGCTGCCACCCGAACTGCGGCGTCGGCACAGCCGTGATGATCAACAAGAACACGAAAGAGATGAAGCCCGTGCCGGAGTTCCTGAACATTCCCGGCCTCGTCAAAGACATGACGGGCATCACGGATGCCGGGCGCGGCAAGTGGTTCTCGAACATCATGATGGGGCTGGCTCTCTTGAAGAACTACCAGCCTTACGGCGCGCCGCAGAGTTTGACGCTCGTGGACATCTTCAAGAAGTTCGACAAGTCGTTTGGTTTGTCCGGCAAGTCCTACGGCAAGGTCGAGGGCGACCGCACCTACGAGGACATTCAGAAACGCCGCGCAGACCCCTGGAACTTTCTCTTTATCGCGGGCATGTGGTTCCAAGACCTGTTCAACTACGACTTCCGCCGCACGGAGATGTGCATCATCCCCTACGGCACGCAGGAAGGCGAGATCAGTTTCTGCGCCTATAACACGGGCATCGGCTGGCGCAATATCATCGAGCAGATGCACCAGAACGCAACCATCGCCAAGTGGTACAAAGAGCATGGCCGCCACGAAATCTTCGCCAAGGGCAAGAATGTCGAGTTGGCCGAGGTCGGCTTCAGCGGCATCCTGAACGAAGTTGACTTGCAGCGTCCGAACCGCCCCGAAATGGCGGGGCCGAAAACGGCGGCTGAGGAAGCGGCGATGATGCGCAAGCTCTATCAGGAGATGGTGCTCAAGCAGAAACTCGGCGCGGGCGACGTGGAGAAAAACACGCCGGTTCAGATCAAGGGTTTGAGCCGCAGCAACGGGAAAGATACCGTGTCTGCCTAGACGGACGACGGCCTATGTGATGAAAGCCCCGCGAACGTGCAGACGCGTCGCGGGGCTTTTGCCGTAAATCAACGCGCTCTTGATTGTCGGCGGCTCTTAATTCCATAAGACACAGTGCTTTCTTTAGCGGCGGGCGCGCTTTTAAAGAAAGCGCGCCATCTTGTCGAGGAAGATACCCTGATCATCAGGCAAGACGACGAGCGATTGATGGAAGATGATAAGCGATTGATGGAGGATGGCGAGCAATTAACGGAAGCGGGCGGGCGATTGATAGAGGATGGCGGGCGATTGTTGGAAGAAGGGCAGACTGTACGAAAGGGAATTAAATGTTCAGG
>DASPJG010000350.1:0-10749 GCA_035628755.1 Pyrinomonadaceae bacterium | reverse complement strand
GCGTCTGCTTGAGGCAAACGCTGGTTAAGCGACTAAGACGTTTTGCGAGGCAGGAGGGGCGTTTGGAAATAACACCGGCGATCAGCCGTCGGGTTACTTCCGAACGCCCCTTCGATTTCCAGCCTTCCCTACGCGATTTACGTCGCGGGCTTCCATTCCTTCTGTCTATCGGTGAGGACGACGCCCATTCGTTCGAGGGTGGACTTGTTGAGCGTGCCGGTTACTTTGAGAGCCTCGGCCTCCTGATATTTTTTGAGCGCGGCGCGCGTGTCGTCATTTAATTTGCCGTCCTCCTGCCCGTTGTAAAAACCGCGCGCTCTGAGCAGGGCTTGCGCCTGTTTGATCTGTTCTTTCGTCGAGCGAAAGACGGGGGCGCGTTTGACGGCTGGCCTGGCCTTCTTGTTGTCCTGCGGGGTGGTTGAAGAGTTGGTGTTCTGCGCCGCCAGCGAGACGGACGCGGCGCAGAGCAGCGTGAGGAAAGCAACGAGCAGTCTTCTCATGAGATTTCTCCTTCTTAAGAGTTAGGGCGCGTGAGGCGCAAGGTACGTGTCTTGAGGATAAAGCGCACCCATCATATACACTCTGTCAACCCTCTGAACGGAACGTGAAATCCGCGCAGTGCAACCCGAAATGAAAAGTTAACTGCATGAACCCGTGGGCTTTGCCTTTGCTCTCGAACGTTAGCGGCGCAAACTCAGGTCGCTCGCCACGGCCACGCCGGGAGCAGAAAAGTTGCACAAAACGTTGCAAGGCCACTTAACTCCCTATGTTGCGCTCGCGTCTTCTACGCCTCGAACGATTGCACCGCTCCTTCACACACAAACGCAGCCGGAAATGACTCTCAGACTCTAAATTAAGGCCGTATTTGTCACATTAATCGCCTGGTTTAACTTTGTTGTTGCCGTGCTTTCCGCCCGTGTGCTACTCTCCAAATGCGTCCTCTTCAAAGCGACGCGCCCCAGAACGAAAACGCTCTCGAGAGAGTTTTCACCCCTCCTCTCAATTTTCTCAGCATCGGGATAGACCAGTGGCGTTGACGCCCAAACGCGTCCTGCTGTCGTCTTCCTGACGTGAATGCCCCGGATATTTCCAGACTGGCAAGCTGTATGAAAAAGTTTTCCCTCTCGTGCGCGCTCGCGTTCGTCGCGGCCTGCGCCACCCTCGCAACGGCGCAAACCGGCGCGCGTTATTATCACGATAATTTCGACATTACGGGCGGCGTGCGGATCACCGTCGAACCCACGCCCGCGCCGCCTCCCGCCGCAAGCAAAAACCGCAACGGCGCCCGCCCGCTGACGGCTTTCGAGCGCGCCAACGTGTCCGTCAAGCCGACCGCCTACGCTGTTCGCCCGACGACGAGCCCCGCGATGTACGCGGGCGCGGCGCTCGACGGCTTCACGACGGGCGACGCCAAAGTTGACTCTTACATCGTGTCATCGAGCGCGCGTCACGGCGTTGACCCGGTGCTGATCTATTCGATCATGCACCGCGAGTCTGCGTTCAAGAAGATGGCCGTCTCTTACAAAGGGGCGCGCGGGCTGATGCAGTTGATGCCCGCCACCGCGGCGCGTTTCGGCGTGCGTAACATCTTCGACCCGGCGCAGAACATCGAAGCCGGCACGCGCTACATGCGCTGGCTCTTGAATCGTTTCAACGGCGATGTGGGGCTTGCGCTCGCCGGTTACAACGCGGGCGAAGGCGCGGTTGATAAATACAGGGGCGTGCCTCCCTACCGCGAGACGCAGGAATACGTTAAGCGCATCTCCCAGCGTTACGCGCTGATGCGCGACCCGCAGACGGCGCGCCGCGCGCCAATCGTCGTCAAGACGCCGGACGCCGTTGCGAGCGCGGCCAACAACGAGACGCCCGCCGCGCAACTCTACGAACGAAACGTCTACGCCGTGCGCCTGCCCGACGGGAAACTGATGCTCGTCACGCAGTAAGCCAGCAGGCAAATCCACTTGAATGAGCGGGGCGTGTGTGTATGTCGCACACGCCCCGCTCCGGTTTTATGGCTGCTGCTCCGCCCGCGTTATTTGTTTATGGCAAGTTTCGCTTTCACTCTTCGATTCGCGCCTGTATGGTCTTAAACGACGCTCTTAGGTATGATAAACGCGCGTCAGGAATCTTTCTCGCTGCACGCGAACCGCAGTTTTTGGAGTCGTCGCCGAACGTGTCGAACGCCGCACAGAGCAACGCCGCCCCGCGCCGCCACAGAGACGCGCGCACAACGCGCCGCGTCCTCGTCATTACACACAGCCCGGCGGCTGAATCGCTGCCCGCACGGCTCTCCGTGACGGGCTACGAGGTGCGCGCCGCGCGCGCCGCGCAGGCGACGCAGGCCATAGCGGAATTCGCTCCGCACGTCGCGCTCGTAGAGGCGGGCGCGGGCGGCGGGGGCGGCGCGGCGGGTCTGGAATTGGTTGCACGCTTGCGTGCCGAACGCGCGACCGCCTCCCTTCCGCTCGTCCTGTTGTTCGAGCGCGCCGATGAGGATTTGCGTGCGCAGGCGGCGCGGATCGGCACGGACGATTACTTCGCGCTTGCCACCCCGCCCGCCGAAATCGCCGCCCGCCTCGGCGCGCTTTTCTGGCGCGCCGAGGCGGGACATCGCACCGCTTTGCTTGCCGCCCTCGAACGGCGCGCAGAGATTGACGACTTCATGCAATTGTTCGAAGCCATCCGCTCGGACTTAGACGAAGGCTCGGCGGGCGCGCTCGCTCTCATCGCCGATGACCTGAGCGCGCAGGGGAATACTCCGGCGGCGTCTGGAGCGACACAGGAAACCTCCGCGCTCGCTGAAGCCCACAATTTTTTCCGTCTCAACCTGCGGCGCGTTGACTCGGTCGCGTTTTACGGCCCCACGCTGTTGCTCGCCTACCTCCCGCAAAAGACCCCGGGCGCGGCGCACGCAGACCTCGCGCGTTTGAGTGAAGAGTTTCAGGCGACGCAGCCCGTCGGCGTCTCGCTCCGCTTCGGCCTCGCCTGTTTCCCGTCGGACGGCACGGAGATCGAGAGTCTGGTCGAGCAGGCCGAAGCCGCGCTCCGGCAAGCGCGTCCGCAGGATGCAGAAGAGACGCGAGGAGCAACTTCTCCGCCTGATCATCCGGCTCATTCGCATCCGGCGGGCGGTGGTGCGCAGGCCTTATTTGCTTCGCACGGTTCCGACGCAGGCGCGCCGGAGACGGCGGCTGAAAGAAACGCGCGTGTAGATTTCTCGCCGTCGCGCGCGGTGCGCGAGTCGAAACAGACGGACATGGAAACTTCCGTGATGTCCGCGGGCGGGAGCGGCAACACGGGCACCGGACACGGGACGCTGGCGCAGGCCGCCGCCGATGCCGCCGCACGCGAACGTGAACGACGCACGCGCGGCGCGCTCATGCCGCGCCGACTCCTGCTCACCGTCTCCGACCCGGCGCGCATGGCGCAGACCAACCTGCTGCTCAGGAGCGCAGGCTACGAAGTGCGCGCCGCCTTCGACGGTTTGCAGGCCATCAACCTGCTGCGCATCGAACGCCCCGACCTGCTCGTGATTGACGACGCCCTCTACGGTATAGACGGGCTGGAGGCGTTGCGCCGCCTGCACCGCCAGCACCACGAACGCCTGCCGCTGCCCGTCGTGCTTTTGTTCTCAAACGCGTCGGAGAGCGAGCGCGCAGAAGCGCGGCGGCTGGGCGTGCGCGGTTTCGTCGCCGCGCCGTATGACCCGGAGGAGTTGTTGACCTGCGTGCGGACGGTCGGGATCACCGATTGAAGGAGTGAAGATTATGTACTGTATGAACTGCGGCACAGACATTCCGGCAGGCGTGCGCTTCTGCTCATCCTGCGGCGCGCCCGCCGACACGGAAGCGACGCGCGTGGCCTCGCGCGGTGGTAGCGGCGGGGCATCGTCGCCCGACGCTGCACGCGTCCGCACCTCTTTCGATCAGGAGATGACCGCCGTCCGGCAACCCGAACAGGTGGCGAGCCTCCGGCGCGAGCCGCAGACGCCTGCGCCGGCGCGCCCCCCGCGCGAGGCGGACGAGGCCGAGCGCATCATCTTTAGCGTGCGCCCGACGTTTCTCTTCATCGGCATCGGTTATTTCCTCGCCGCCGTGGCGGCCATCGGCCTGAGCATCCTGCTCGCGATGTTTGCCGGGCAATATATCTCCGCGCCCATCGCCGTGCTCATCACGCTCCCGCTCCTCCTTATCCCCGCCTACAAGCACCTCAAGCGAAACACCATCAAGTACACGCTGACCGACTCGAAGATCGAGATCGATCAGGGACTTATCGCGCGCAAGACGCGCAACATCCCCTTGCGCAACATTCAGGACGTAACCGTCTCCACCACCATCCCGCAGCGCATCTTCGGCTTCGGCGACCTCGTCATCGAAAACGCTAATGAAGTCGGCGGCCAGACGCTTCTCGACAATATCCCGCAGCCGCGCCGCCACGCCGAATTGCTCCTGCGCGAACTGCGCCGCTGGAACTAAATCGACCCCGGCGGTTACTATTAACTTCAGCACAACGAGCGCGTTGCGGAGGGCATCTAAATCTCGTTGCCTCTTCATTTTATTTCGCCCGGTTGATTAAGGGATTTTTCATGCGTCTATCATATTTTCACAGGCTCTTTTCCCTCTTCGCGCTCCTGTCGTGTCTCGCGCTACCTGCTCTGGCAAACCTGACTTTCGACGAGGCGGCAAAACTGCTGCCGAACAAAGTCGGGGACGCACGCGCTGTAGGCGCGCCGTCTCGTCCGCGAGCCGGAATGTTCGAACTCGTTAAACCGGAGGACATCGGCGCGGTTTCCACGGCAATCCGCACTTACGCTTTGTCGAACGGCGACACGCTCCAGATTCAGTTAATCAAGCTGCAATCGGATTCCGCGGCCTACGCTTTTGTGATGAACGAGAAGCGCGAGATGGAGGGTGAGGCGAGAGAGCAGGTGAGTAAACTGGATTTAGGCGGCTTGGCGGCCTTCGCCTCACGCGGGCAGGTTTATCTGGCGAAAGGGGTGGACGTCGCTATCATCTCCGGCGCGGGGAAACAGGCGACCGGCGATAACGCCGCTCTGCTCGGCTTTGCCCGCTCGTTCGCCGAAACTCTGGATGCCGGATCGGGTGAGATTCCCGTCCTCGTCAAGCACCTGCCCGATTGGGAGACGGCGCAGGCCGAGGCCGCTTACGCCGTGAGTTCCGGGCAGTTGCAGAAAATTGCCGGGAATCGTCCGGTGCTCGACGCCGTCTCTTTCGAGGGAGGCACGGAAGCTGTTTCGGCAATTTACAAGCAGGCGGGGCATCTGGTGATCGTCGAATACGCGACGCCGCAAATGGCATTCGATGCGGATTCCGCCATCAACGCGCGCATCGCCGCACTGCGCGGCGAGGGCAAGATTGTGCCTTCGGCTTACAGGCGCGTCGGCAATTATGCCGTGTTCGTCTTCGATGCGCCGGACGAAGGGGCGGCGGCGGGGTTGATTGACAAGGTGACGTATGAAAAGGACGTGCGCTGGCTCGGCGAGAATCCTTACGCCATCGAACGCGCGAACCGGGCTTGGCTGAACATGTCAACGAGCGTCATCGTCAACACGGTGAAGGCGACGGGACTCGCTATCGTCATCTGCCTGACAATCGGCGGCGTTTTCGGCGGCTGGATTTTCATGCGCCGCCGTGCGCAGGCCGCGCTCACCGAAAAGTTCTCGGATGCGGGCGGCATGCTGCGCCTCAATATTGACGAGATGAGCGCGCAGAACAACGCGGCGCGCTTGATCGGTCAGGGCGATAAAGTTTGATGAGCAGGCGGGCGGAATTCCGGGTCGCCGTGTGGATGACCTTCCGGCAGACGTAAAGCCGACATTCCTATAAACGTAAAAAAGCGCGGCAAGTGTCCCCCAACACTCACCGCGCTTTTTTACTTAAAGCACTTCGCAGCGTTACCCTCGACAAAGTTTGCGGGCTGCCGAACTGCCTGTAGCGTTCCCCCAAAGCACTACAGACGGTGATCGGCAACCCAGCAACTAAAGCTCTTCGACCGCTTGCCCGTAACGTTTCCGTTCCCCCAAAGAACCGTTACCGACATGAAGCGAGAGAAAGCCTCCCCCAAAGCTATCACTCACTGCCGTCTCCGAGCTGACCCGATAACACTATCTACTCATTATCAATATTAACTGTTCTTACTCTTGGCAACGACCATGCCACAAGTCGTCGCGTAGTCGTCCTGCTTTTGAAATTCAAATTTTGGTCAATAAAAATGGGAGTCGGAACTGTTCCGCCGCGCACGCGAGGCCGATTGCGCCGCTTTAGCAAAAACGAAAATCTGCACGATTTTTATACTCCCCCCGTGTATGCCTGAATTATTTTAGTCCGCAAAACAGACGAAAAAGCCTATTTGCCGCCGTTTCTGCCCGCAATAATCTTTTACCCGCCGCCAACTTTTTATCGCTCCAACTCGAAAGAGGCACGAACCTCGCCCACCTCGTCGCCGCGGTGATTGCGCACGACGAACTTCGTGTAAGGGGCGAGCCGCTCAAGTGCGGCATCGTCGAGCACGCCGAGTTGCCTGAGCGATTCGATGACGACCGTGGGACGTGCGCGCCTGTCCTCGCCGTCCTCGATCTTGAGCGCGAGACCCAGGCCGCGCGGCCAGCGCGCCGAAGGCTCTACGCCCACGGTGTAGACCCCTTCCGCGCCCACCTTTGAAATCACGCCCCCGGCGGCGCGCATCAATTCCGTGTCGAGCCGCTCGCGCATGCCGCCGACGAGTTCCGGGTAAGCTCGCATCGCCGCGACGACACGGGCGCAGGCGTGGCGCGTCTCCACGTCGAAACTGACGGGCGGCGCGACGAGGCGTGCATACATCAAGGCCATCGCCACCACCGAGACGCCGAAGACCGGCACGCCGCAGCCGTCAACGCCGACCGCGATCTCCTCCGGCGGCACGCCGGAAAATTGCGCGACCGTCCGTGCGATGGCGAGTTGGGCGGGATTGTCTGGCTGGTCGTAAGTCTCCGTCGCGCCGCCGAGGTGCAGTGCGAGGGCGAGCATGCCCGTGTGTTTGCCGGAGCAGTTGTTCTGCAAGACGCGCGGTTTTTTGCCGCTCCGGCGCAACTCAAGCGCGGCCTCTTTGCCGAATGGTTCGTGGACGCCGCACTTGAGCGCGCTCGCTCCGAGGCCGGTCTTGGCGAGCATTACGGCGACCGTCTCTTCGTGGAGCGGTTCGCCGCTGTGCGAGCCGCAGGCGACGGCAATCTCCTGCTCGGTGAAGTTGAAACGGTCAGCCGCGCCCGTCGAAACGAGCGGGACGGCTTGCAGCGGCTTGGCTGATGAACGCAGGTAGGTGACAATTTCGGGCGCGCCGAGCCGGGCGACTATCTGCCCGTCGCCGTCAACCGCGACGACGTGGCCGCGATGGCGCGATTCGGTGATTGAGCCGCGCGTGACTTCGACGAGCGGCGCGGGCGTATTCCGGGCATCTTCCATCTCTGTTCCGGTGCGCGAGAGTCTGCCTTCAAAATTGTGTTTGCTTTGCGGTGCGACGCATCTTAACCGCGCCGCTGCGCGCGCCGCAACCCGTTTTCGCAACCCTCGCCGCGCCCGTCGCGCCGCCGAAAAAAACAAAGGCCGCTGTCTGTCACGACAGCGGCCTTTGTATTCCCTTTGATTTAATGGCTACACGGATTGAAACGTCACCGGCTGTTAGTTGGTTTTGCGTGCGCGTTTGGTTTTCTTCGCGCCGTAGCTGAGGATCGTCAGCTTGACGGGGCGGCGTCCGAAGCGGATAGCCTCGCCGTTGCTGGGAACCCAGATGTCTATGAGGCGACCGCGAACCTTGCCGCCACGGTCGGCCACCACGTACTCGCCGCTGTAGCTTCCGGCGTCGAGACGGACGCGCGTGCCGAGTGGCAACGAGCGGTCTGCGGCGATCAAGCCGCGGCGCACCTTATGGCCGCTGGCGGTGCGTCCGGGCAGCGCGTAGGCCGTCGCCGTGAACCTCTGCGCCGGTTCGAGCGCAGGGCTTTCGGCCTCGGGCATTGCGTTCGGAGACGGGACGGGCGCGGAGTCGGCGGGCGCGGTCGTTTCGGCTTCTTTTGAAATTCCGGCGATGGCGATGATGGGCAAGGCCGCCGCGAGAGAGCCGGAAAGCGTGCCGCTCTCGCGGGAGACGGTGATGACGGTCTGGTTGTTCGTCGTGTGCGTCCGCGATTCCTGAGCGGGCGGGTTGTTTCCTGCGAGTAACGTCTGAGAGTAGAAAGTCAAAGAACACAGAAGGAGCGCGGCTGTGAGCACAGCGCCCCCTCCGAAGAGGGATTTCAGCATTATTGTCGGTTCTCCTGTTCCGATGAAGTCTTTCCGGCGGCGCGCGAGTCCCGCGAGGTTTGAAGGGACTCGACCTCTGGCTCTAGGAGGTCTTAACACTAATCGTCAGCCCGAGTGGGGATTGCATCCTTGATGCACTGACGCCGAAAAGAACGTTAACTAAAAACAAAAACAAGCGAACATTGACTGTTCGCTTGTTACGTAAATGAGGCTAACACAAGCCCCTAAAAGCTGTCCAGCAGCGAGAACACAGATTCGTGATAAACCCTCGCAGGTTGAAGAGCGGAAAGCGAGGCGGTTTGAGAAGCGCGCGCTCGTTCTATTCCGCATTCCCCGTTCCGAAAGCCGCCATTCCCTTCAGCCACTCTCCTCGATAAATCACCTCGGCCTCGCCCGTCAGCAACACTTCGCCGTCGTCGCGCCATTCGACTTCGAGGTGGCCGCCCTCCATCTCCACGCGGACGCGCCTGTCGGTCAGCCCGTTCAGGCAGGCGGCCACCGCGGAGGCGCACGCGCCCGTCCCCGAAGAGAGCGTCGGGCCGACGCCGCGTTCGTAGACGCGCACCTCGATTGTCCGGCGGTCGCGCACGCGCACGAACTCCACGTTGGTTCGCTGCGGAAACTGCGTGTGCGATTCGATGGCACTCCCCACGCGCCGCCAGTCCGCAGCCTCGAAATCGTCCACGAAGACGCAGGCGTTCGGGTTGCACATCTGCAAGGCGGTCAGGCGCACGACCTCGCCCGTGTCCAACGGCAGAGGGAAATCCAAGACCTGTTCACGCGCCTCGCCCGTCAGCATCGGTATCGTCGCGCTGTCGAGGGCTGGACGCCCGATCTCCGCCGCGAAGCGGTAACGCCCACGCCCGTCCTCTTCCAGCAGCCGGTAAAGTTTGACGCCCGCCTTCGTCGAGAGGCGCAACTCTTCTTGCCGCCACAAGCCCTGAAAATAGAGAAACGAGGCCGCCGAGCGCGAGCCGTTGCCCGACATGGCCGCCTCGCTTCCGTCCGGGTTAAAGATGCGCAGGACGAAATCCGCCGTGCCGGTGTCCGCCGCCGGTTCGAGCGTCGCCACGCCGTCGCCACCCACGCCGTAATGCCTGTCGCACGCGCGCCGCACGAGCTCCGGCACGTCGCCCGCCGCGACGTCCGCCAACTCACCCGCCTCGCAGACGATGTAATCGTTGCCGTAGCCGTGGAATTTAACGAAACGCATAAAAAAAGCCGTGAATCGTGAATCGTAAATCGTGAATAGACGAAGACAGTTCTTCTCTATTCACGATTGACGATTCACGATTCACTAATCGGATTTTGCCGCGAAAGAGGCGAGGAGGACGGCGATGGTGTCCATGTAATTCTGGCGCGGCGGGTTGTCGTCCGGGTAGTGGTTGACGATGATGGAGAAGGCGAGGCGTTCGCCCGTCGCGGTGTTGACGTAGCCGGAGAGGCCGGAGACGTTGTTGAGCGTGCCGGTCTTGGCGCGCAAGTTTCCGGCGGCGGACGTGTTGCGCATGCGCCCGCGCAACGTGCCGTCCACGCCCGCGACTGGCTGCGCGTCGCGCCACACGAGCGCGTGACGGTGCTTGCTCATGTAGGTGAGCAGTTGCACGGTTGACTCCGCCGTGATGAGGTTCTGCCGCGCCAGCCCTGAACCGTCAACGAACGCGAGGTGCGCCGTGTTGACGCCCGCCTCGTTCAGAAAACTTCGGACGACGGCCAGACCGGCCTCGGCGGTCGTCAGTCTCGGATCGGCGGGGGGGAATTTTTTGCCGAGCGTGCGCAGGATGAGTTCGGTGTAGAGGTTCTGGCTCGGCTTCAGAGTGTGCGCCGCGATCTCGCCAAAGGGCGGCGACTCGCGTTTGGCGATCTCGACCGGGTAAGGGTTTGCCACCGGCGCGACCGTCGCGGCGGGCAAGCCGGGCTGCCTCGCGCGCATCGGCGCGTCAATGATGCGCGTGCGTCCTTTGATTGAGACGCCCTGCTTTTCGAGCGCGGCGCGCAGCATGGAGGTGAACAGCAGAGCGGGGCGCGCGGCAGCGACGCTGCCCGTGTAGCCCGGGTCGTCCTCCGCAATCTGCCCGTAGACCTCTACGAAATTTTGACCGAGCGGGCGATGCACGCCGAGGTCACGCTTCGTGCCGCGCGGCGCGGTCACCACGCGGTTGACGAAGGTCAGGAAGTGCGGCGCAAAGTCGGCGGACTCTTCTTTATCGCGGGGAACGACGATGCGGATCACGGGGCTGGCGGGGCCGGTCGTGATGGTTGCGGCGTCGCCCGCGCGCGCGCCGGGTTTGACGGAGAGATCGAGCGCGTTGTCGTTGACGGTGAGCGCGCTCGCGTCCGCGCCGTAGTACCACTGTAGATCGTCCCACTCCCAACCGGGCGAGCGCGGCGGCCCCGTGAAATAACTCTCGTCGCCGACGATGTCGCCCTCGACCCGCCGGACGCCCGCCGC
>DASPJG010000349.1:0-5267 GCA_035628755.1 Pyrinomonadaceae bacterium | reverse complement strand
AGTGGTTGCTGGGGTGAGGACAGTAACCACGCACTAGAGCAGGCGCGGTGGCTCCCAATGCTGCCGCGCCTGTTCGCTTATTGAGCGTGCCGCTCAGGCATCGCTCTTAATTTATCGCATGCGGCACAACGAAATCCGTCTCCGGCTGACGTTCTCCCGGCCACGACACGCCGCGCGCCTGCCCCGCTTCCGCCCCGCTCACGAGGTATTTTGCTCTCCCGCCAAGCTGTCGCAGCGACCGGAATCTGCGTGCGACAATTCCAAATAAATGTGTTGTTGACGAGGCATATGCTTCTCAGTAATATGTGGCTATGTCATATATTACTGAGAAGCATATTCTTGATCGCGAGTTGAAGAAAGGCAGCGCGGAGTTGCTGATTCTTTCGCTCGTGGAAGATCAGCCCCGGCACGGCTATGACATCGGCAATTTGATCGAGCAGCGTTCGCGCGGCCTGTTGCGTTTCAATGTCGCGTCGCTCTACCCGCTCCTGTACCGGCTGGAGAAGCGCGGCTGGATTCAGGGTCGGTGGGTGGAGAAATCCGGGCAACGGCGGCGACGTTATTACCGCCTCACGCCTGAAGGCAAAAAGGTCTTGGCGGCGCAGCGGGTCAGTTGGCGGGAGTTTGTCGAGGCGATCAATCGCATTATAGGAATGGAACATGCCTGACTGGAAGAAAGAGATCGGGCGGCGGTTGTCGGGTTTGAGGCTCGCGCCGACGCGTGAGGCCGAGATCATCGAGGAACTGGCGCAGCACCTCGATGATCGCTACGAGCAATCGCTACAGGGCGGCGCGAGCCGGGAGGAAGCCTATCAGGCCGCGCTGCTTGAATTGACCGGGAGCGATTTTCTGGCTCAGGAACTACGGCGGGTCGAGCGTTCCGTCCGGCAGGAGCCTGTGGTTGCGGGAGCGCAGAGGAGAATGAATATGTTTGGAGATGTCTGGCAAGATTTGAGCTACGGCCTACGGATGCTGTTGAAGAATCCCGGTTTCACCCTTGTCGCCGTCATCGCTCTCGCCTTAGGGATCGGCGCGAACAGCGCGATCTTCAGTGTGGTCAACACAGTCCTGCTGCGTCCCCTGCCTTACCAAGACCCTGAACGGCTCGTGATGGTCTGGGAGGACGACACTAAAGGCGGGTATCCGCGCGATACGCCGTCAGCGGCCAACTACGCTGACTGGCGTGATCAGAATCAGGTCTTTGAAGGCATGGCGGCCATGGCGAACATGAGCTTCAACCTGACGGGCACGGGCGAACCGGAGCGGCTCGACGGTCGCCGGGTTTCGGCCAACCTCTTTCCCTTGCTGGGCGTCGAGCCGCAGTTAGGGCGCGCCTTTCTGCCCGAAGAAGATCAACCGGGCGGCAATCGCGTGGTCGTCTTGAGCCACGGCCTGTGGCAACGCCGGTTCGGCTCCGACGCGAACATCAAGGGTAAATCGCTCACCCTGAACGGCGAAAGCTACACGGTCGTCGGCGTCATGCCGCCACACTTCCAGTTTCCCAGCCGTGACGACGAACTGTGGGTTCCCATCGCCTTCACCTCAGAGGAAGCCGCCAATCGCGGGAGACACTACTTGCAGGTCGTCGCGCGCATGAAGCCCGGCGTGACACTCGAACAGGCGCAGGCGGAGATGAACACCATCGCCGCACGCCTCCAGCAACAGTATCCGGCACAGAATACAGGTCTGGGCGCGACCGTCACATCGCTGCACGAACACGTCGTGGGCGATATCAAACCGGCGTTGCTCGTACTGCTCGGCGCGGTCGGGTTCGTGCTTTTGATCGCTTGCGCCAACGTCGCCAACCTGCTGCTCGCGCGCGCCGCCGTGCGGCAGAAAGAGATCTCCATCCGCGTCGCGCTCGGCGCGAGCCGCCTGCGTTTGATCCGGCAATTTCTGACGGAGAGCATTCTGCTGGCCGCGCTCGGAGGCGGCGTCGGGTTGCTGCTCTCGCTATGGGGCGTGAGCCTGTTGAAAGCTTTTATCCCGGAGAACATTGCTCAAGCCAGAGACATCTCAATTGACGGCAGGGTGCTGTTGTTCACCCTGTTCGTCTCGCTGCTGACGGGGCTGATCTTCGGTTTAGCCCCGGCGGCGCAGGCGTCGAACTTCAATCTGAACGAGACGCTGAAAGAAGGCGGGCGCGACTCTGCGGCGGGCAGCCGGGGCAATCGCATTCGCGGCCTGCTGGTGATCGCGGAGGTCGCGGTTTCGCTGATCCTGTTGATCGGCGCGGGACTGTTGATCAACAGCTTCATGCGCCTAAGCAGCGTCGATCCGGGATTCCGCACGGACAAGCTGTTGACGATGCAGGTCGAACTCTCCGAACTGAAGTATCCCGACCATGCGCGGCGTTCGGCTTTTTATACCGAACTGATCAACCGGATCGAAGCCCTGCCGGGCGTCAGTTCGGCAGCCGTTACCAACTGGATTCCTCTGGTTCGACAGGGTGATTCAATCGGGTTCAGCATCGAGGGACGCCCCGATCCTGCTCCCGGGCAGGGCAAGAGACCCACGGTGGTGACTCGCGTGACCAGCCCGCACTACTTCCAGACGATGGGCATACAGTTGTTACAGGGGCGCGGCTTCGTCGAGCAGGACAGGGTTGACGCGCCCGCGGTGGCGGTCATCAACGAGACGATGGCGCGTCGCTTCTGGCCGGATCAAGACCCCATCGGGAAGCGCATCACGCCGGGGTCGCCCGACTCGCCCGACCCCGACGACTGGATCACCATCGTCGGCATAGCGAGGGACGTGCGACAGTTCGAGTTAGTCGCCGACCCGAAGCCGCAGATGTATTTGACCTACGCGCAGGCCGGGTTCTTCGCGCCGCGTCATCTCGTCGTCAGCACAAACGTCGAGCCGCTCGGTCTCGCCTCCATGGTGCGCAAGGCCGTCTGGGAAATAGACAAAGACCAGCCGGTCTCCAACATCAGGACGATGGAAGAGGTGCTCTCCGAATCAATCGCGCGACAGCGTTTCAGCATGCTCCTGCTCGGCATCTTCGCGGCGGTCGCGCTGGTGCTGGCGGCGGTGGGCATCTACGGCGTGATGAGCTACTCGGTGGCACAACGCACGCGCGAGATCGGCATCCGCATGGCGCTCGGCGCGCGTCGCAGCGACGTGCTGAAGCTGACCGTCGGCGGGGGGTTAAAACTCGTCTTGATCGGCGTGGCGATTGGCCTCGGCGCGGCCTTCATCTTAACGCGCGTGATGTCGAGCCTCCTGTTCGGCGTCAGCGCGACAGACCCGACCACGTTCATCATCATCTCGCTGGTGCTGATCGGCGTGGCCGTGCTTGCCAGCTACATCCCTGCGCGCCGTGCCACCAGAGTTGATCCGATGGTCGCCCTGCGCTACGAATAAGGCTTCCGGCTACAACGTCGCTCCGCGAAAACATTTGCCGGCGATTAAGCGTTTTAAGGAGTCATGAAACTGTCAAAATCAGGCGCGGTCATTGTCGCCGCCACGCTGCTCCTTTTTTGTTTAACCGCCACGCCCGCGCAGGTCGTCGCAATAAAAGCCGGAAAGCTCGTTGACCCGGAGGCGGGCACGATCGCCGTCAATCAGGTTATCCTCGTCGAGCGAGGGCGAATCAAAGCTGTGGGCGCAGCTTTACCGATTCCCTCCGGCTCGACTGTGATTGATCTATCCAATTACACGATCCTGCCCGGGCTTTTCGACGCCCACTCACATCTCTGCCAGATGACTTCGCCCGGCAACCGCGACCTGTTCACCACCGACATCAAACAATCCACCGCCTACCGCGCGATTATCGGCGTGACGAACGCGAAAGCCATGCTCGAAGCGGGTTTTACGACCGTGCGCGATGTCGGCAACAGCGGAAGGTATGCGGACACATCTCTGCGGCACGCCATCGAGAAGGGACTGGTGCCGGGGCCGACGATGCTCAACGCCGGGCGGATCATCGCGCCTTTCGGCGGGCAGTATCACCTGCAACCCGACCGCCCCGAACTCGGCAATCCCGAATATTTCTACGCCGACACACACGACGAGATGACCAAAGCCATCCGCGAAAACGTACACTACGGCGCGCTGGTCATTAAGATCGTGGTGGACGACCAGAAATATATCTACTCGGTTGACGACATCAAATTCATCGTCGGAGAGGCCGGGCGCGCGGGCTTGAAAGTCGCCGCGCACTGCATGACCGAACAGGGCGCGCGCAACGCCGCGCTCGGAGGCGTCGCCTCCATCGAGCACGGCTTCACCATGTCTGACGAGGCTTTGGAGTTGGCGAAGCGGAACAACGTCGTTTTAGTCGGCACTGATTTCACCGTCCCCGCCGCCGAAGCTCTGGGGCTTTCGCCCGAAGTGGCGAAGATGTTCCACGGCGTTTTTATTGACCGGCTGAAACGCGCCTACAAGGTCGGCGTGACGATGGCCTACGGCACAGACACGTTCGCCGAAGTCGAAGGGGAAACGCGCGGCACAATGGCGGTCTCTTTTATAGACAGCTTTGTCGAGGCGGGAATTCCGGCGAAAGACACCTTGAAGATGATGACGACGAACGCCGCGCGGCTGCTCGGCGTGGAAAAACAGCGGGGCGCGATAAAGCAGGGAATGTTTGCCGACATTATCGCCACGCCGGGAAATCCGCTCGACAACATTCACGCGCTCAGACAAGTCTCGTTCGTCATGAAAGACGGCAAAGTCGTCAAGCAGCCCAGGTGACCCTTGAGCCTACCTTTGTCGTCTATCTACCGCGCGCCCGAAAAGTCGTGTAGGCCGGGGGCTGGTGGTATCCGGTGCGCGCTTTGCCGCCGTCCAAGCCCCTCCACTCGCCGGATTGAATGAAGCTCGCCCAGTAGAAAGGGTGGCTGCGTTCTTCGGCCTGTGGGCGGGGCGCGCCCGTTGCGCCCGACAAACCGCGCTCCAACGCGCCGCCCGCCGCGCCCTGCGACTCTCCCCTGAGCATTGCGATCTGCACCTGCCTGAGAGCTTCCGTGCGCCCCTCGCCGGCCTGCAAACGCTTGTAGTAATCCGTCATCAGGTCGCGCGTCGCGGCATCGCTGACCTGCCACAACGTCATGACCTGACTCTCCGAGCCTGCCAGCACCAGCGCGCGCCTGAGACCGTAGACGCCGTCGCCGTTCGTGACATCGCCCAACCCCGTCTCGCATGCCGAGAGCACGACCATCTTCGTTCCCCAGAGGTCGAGTCCAGCCGCTTCGAGAGCCGTCAGCACGCCGTCCTCGCCGCCCGCGCTCCGCCGCGCGTTGGCGCCCGCGAGCGCAAGCCCGGAG